>JAQIBY010000149.1 GCA_027858835.1 Bacteroidales bacterium
CATCTTCGAGACCTATTTGAGAGAACTAAATTTCAAAATGACAAAGAACGTTTTAGGCTTAATGAGCCAAATTTGTTTAATTTTTAATAACGTCCCAATTTTAATGGGACACTAGTGATTTTTACCGTTAAACAATCCTTTTTATAAGTTTGTACCTCTGTAATACAATTCAAATTTATAATGCTTGACCGGTGAATACGCATAAAGTTATTCGGCAAATTTGCTTCAAGATACTTCATAGTAGTATATTTTAAATATCGATCTGATTCGGTGTAAAACATCACATAATCATCCTCTGCAGTCATGTATAAAATCTCATCAGGTTTTAAAATCCGAATTGCATTTCCTTTTTTTACGACAATTTTCTGAATATTTTCACCGTCTAAATCTGCCATTCCGAGAGGGATTTTGCTTCTACTTTCAACAGGCATTTTTAATTTATTAATGGCTTTATCCAAAGCCTGAATCATTCGTTCTTTTTCAAATGGTTTCAGCAAATAATCCACTGCATTATGTTCAAATGCTTTGATGGCATATTGGTCGAATGCAGTTGTAAAAATCACCTCCGGCTTTTCATCTAAGATATCAAGCATTTCAAAACCGGTAAGTTTAGGCATTTGCACATCGAGAAAAATAATATCCGGACGCAGATCCTGAATACTTTTAAATGCAGAAAATCCATTATCACATTCTGCAATCAGATTAACATCCTCACGGTCTGAAAGATAATATTTTAAAATATCTCTTGCCGGCTTTTCATCGTCGATAATAATGATATTAATTTTCATAATTTACAGGAATCTTCAAATTTACAACAAACTGATTTTCATTTACTTCTGTTTTTAACATTGCCTGATTATTATAAATTAATTTTAGTCTGGATTGAATGCTGTTAAGCCCAATTCCCTCGCCTTTTCGAGAAATTACTTCAGGGTCAAAATCATTTACAATATAAATGCTCAAGAAACTCTGATCACATCGGATTGTTGTCAAAATATGAATTGGTTCTGTGCTTTCGTACACAGCATGTTTCACTGCATTTTCAAACAATGGTTGCAGTATTAGCACCGGGATAAAACATTGAAGACATTCAGTTTCCACATCAAATTTCGACTGCATTTTATCGCCAAAGCGCACGGTTTCAATGTCAAGATACCGCTTGCAGTTTTCAATTTCTACGGATAGAGGCACTAAATCATCCGGATTCATTTTCAACGAATAACGCAAATAATCAGAAAGTTTAATGATTGTACTCCGTGCAGTTTCAGCATTTGTAATACTTAGCGCAGAAATGGAGTTCAAGCTGTTAAATAAAAAATGTGGGTTTATCTGACTTTTAAGCACTCTTAATTCACTTTCACGCAAATTTTTCTGAAGTATTGCCTGATTCAGTCTTGCCCGTTGAGCTTCGCGATAATAATTCATCAGATAAAATACAGTAATAATTGTAACATAAAGTAGAATGCCTTCGAGGACTTTAAAAACCCTTAATGCATATCCCATTTCCAAGACCGGTTTCCCTATAATTAGATAGAGTATTAGCTCTGAAACAAACAACCAAATTAAAAGAAAAACAGTTAATCCGGTTAGATGTTTTAACAGGAAGTCAATTAGTTTCCCGGCTTTAAATTGTATTCCAAAGGTAACATACCACAAGCTCAATCCGATTAAACTAAATATTGACATGCTGATAAATGTATCCAATGCACTAAGTTGCCAAGAGAAACTCAAAACAAAACGTAAAGCTGCCATGTGGAGTATCGCAGGGATAATCCACAAGGCAAAATATGTCAATGCATAATTTCGGCTATTTACAACGGGATGTATCATTTTATCGTCTTACAACAGATTCAAGTTCTGCTCCGCCAAACACACAGTTTCCTTTAATAACTAATCGTTTTGAGTAATCCACATGTTTATCGGTTACAATTTGGCGCTTGTCTGACATTCCGCCTAAAATTCCGGTAACTTCAGTCACCACATCCCAATCAGCGGGGACAATAAGTTTCACACCACCAAAAACACAATTAATTTCAAATTCAGTATTTCCTTCTTGCAATTCTGCATGTGCAAAATTAATTTCTGAGCCACCAAATATACAAGTGGACTGTCCTCCTTTAAATGATTTTGAGCTTATATTAATTTTACTACCACCAAAAATATTGGTATCATCAAGAAAATCATTTCCTACATCTGCTTTATTTAAACGCTTTTTCCAATTATTGCTATGTCCTATTTTTGTTAAAACAGCTAAACCGATAAAAATGAGCACAACCGGCCACACAATAAGATGGGCATCTACCGGCAACTCATTATATTTAGCAAACATGAATAAAGATCCGACAAATATCAGTACAAGTGAAAACCAAAGATTCGCACGTGAACTAACCAAATTAATCAGTCCTAATGCAATCAACAGAGCCTGCCATGAAATGATATAAGCTTTCACAACTTCCGGAATATATCCAAGATTAGCACCCAGCCATACTAATCCACCACCAATAAGCAGCATCCCGATAAAAAACCGTTTTGCCACCCCACCACTATTTCCGCAATTTTTGTTTTTGTTTTCTGAATGTGTTTCCATAACTAAATCATCTTTAAATAAACAATAAAAATATAATTTTCATGACAAACATAAGTGTACTACACAGGTTTTAAAATCCTGTTTCGGTAAACGTGGAAATATTTTCGGTGAATTCATATTTTCAACAAATAAAACTGCCCAACGAAATTCGCCGAGCAGTTCTAAAATGTCAAAATATTTTATTTTATTCATAAACGGGCGTTATACCCATATTATCAAATATAAAGGCATAAACATCAGCATATTCATCAATTATTTTCTGTGTGGGTTTTCCTGCACCGTGTCCAGCTTTGGTTTCAATTCGTATCATTACCGGATTTTCTCCTTTGTAATGTTCCTGCAAAGTTGCAATGTATTTGAAAGAATGCGCCGGCACAACACGATCATCATGATCTGCAGTTTTCACAAGCACAGCAGGGTATTCTTTACCGGACTCAATATTATGAATCGGTGAATATGCTCTAAGATATTCAAACATTTCTTTACTGTCTTCGCTAGTACCATAATCGCTGGCCCAATATTTCCCAATAGTAAACAAATGATATCTCAGCATATCCATGACACCGACAGCAGGAATAGCAACCTGAAATAAATCAGGACGTTGATTCGTAACAGCTCCTACGAGTAATCCTCCATTTGATCCGCCCATAATGGCAAGCCTGTCCGAACTTGTATAGTCTTCATCAATCAAATATTCAGCGGCAGCAATAAAATCATCAAATACATTTTGTTTTCGCATTTTAGTTCCTGCTTTGTGCCAGTCTTCTCCATATTCACCACCACCACGCAGGTTAGCCATTGCATATACGCCCCCCTGCTCCAACCAAATTAATCGAGTAATACTAAAATATGGTGTAAGACTGATATTAAATCCGCCGTAACCGTAAAGAATGGCAGGATTATTACCGTCTAGCTCAATGCCCTTTTTATGGACAATAAACATCGGAACTTTCGTTCCATCTTTGCTTTCGTAAAAAATCTGTTTTGTCTCGTATTTTGTTTCGTCAAAATCAATTTCTGATGATTTATACAATTCAGATTCATTATTTTCAATATCGTATCGATAAATTGTTGCCGGTGTTGTAAAAGATGTGACGGTATAAAAAGTTTCCATATCTTCTTTCTCACCGCCAAAGCCGCTAACTGTTCCCAGTACGGGGATATCCACATCGTACAAATACGTTCCGTTTATATCAAACACTTTAACAACAGTGTGTGCATCTTTCATGTAACGGGCAATTAATTTTCCACCAATTGGCGAAACTCCTCGAAGCACGTAATCCATCTCAGCAATAATATCTTCCCAATGTTCGGGTTGTGGTTTATTCGGATCAATTGCCATCAATTTATATTTTGGTGACTGATAATTTGTCATTAGCATGAGCTTACCATCAATGTGATCTAAAACCCAAAAATCATTATCAAAATGCGTTACGATTTTTTCAATCTTAGCATTTTCATCGTTTAAATTCTTAATATACAATGCATTGCCACTTGTAGATTCCGAAACTGATATAATTAAGTAGGCTTCATCATCTGTTACTCTTGGACTAAAACTCCATGCATCATTTTCGGGATCTTCATAAATTAATTGATCATCAGATTGATTATCACCGAGTTTATGATAATAAATACGATTGTCTTTATTCATTCCTGACAACTCGTCGCCACTTTCAGGTTCAGGAAAACGGCTATAAAAGAAGCCATCACCGTACCACGCAACACCTGAGAATTTAATCCATTGCAGATTATCTGATAAATCATTCCCGCTTTCAATCTCTTTTACAAAGTATTCTTTCCAATCAGAACCTGAACGGGAAATGCCATACGCAAGATATTTCCCGTCATGTGACATGGATGACCCGGCAAGTGCAACGGTACCGTCCTTGGACAATTTATTAGGGTCTAATAAAATTAGACCTTCATCCTCGATATTATCCTTAATGTACAATACAGACTGATTTTGCAGTCCATCATTCTTGTAATACAAATACTTGTCGGCAATATGATATGGTGCTGATTGTTTCGGATAATCCCAGATTTTCTCTAAACGGGCTCTGATATCATCGCGAAAAGCAATGCTATTTAAATAAGCAAAAGTGACTTCATTTTGTGCTGTTACCCAAGCTTCAGTTTCTTTACTAGTATCATTTTCCAGCCATTGATATGGACCCGCTACGTCCTCACCAAAATAAGTAAATACAACATCTGATTTTTCTGTTTCCGGATATTCCCAGACTTTTTTATCAGTATCAGTCTTGCAACTAAGTGCAACAATTGCTACCAGACTGATTAAAAGTACATTTTTCATCATCATTTCACGTTTTATTTCGTCAAATATAACAAAAAGACAGCGGCAAAGGCTTGTGCTTAACAAATCTTTAACAGGAAACACAAAGGGGAGCGAGCTGCAATACTACAAGACCACCAGTCCTGAAACCAGTATTTGTTTTGAATTTTGGATTTTCACAAAATAGGTCCCACTGTTCAAATTATTCAGATTAATCTGCTTGTCAGAGTTTAAAATCCCCTTTTGATGACACTTTCCATCCACACTAAAAATGGCATACTTCACCTCTCCTTTGAGATTATGATCAACTATAACAGCCGAGACTGCAGGATTTGGAAACAAGTTGAAATTTGAACTGAACTGGTTAGAAATGGCATCTGCATTTCCGGAATAAACCCGGATATTATCAAGGTAAAGATTATTTCCTCTATCATTTTTTGTCATGACACGAAGCATAATTTCCTCACCTGCAAAATCATTCAAATTAAGATTTATAGTATCCCAATCTGCAGCAGATTCAGGTGTCCATGGCAATGAATTCGTATTTCCATCAACAGTCGCCATATTTTCGCCCCCATTTGCATACAATAAATACGGAAATGATTGTCCGCAATCCGTTGAAATCGCCACAAATAAACTATCATTATACAAATATTCCAAGCGTTTTTTATAAGCAATATCAAAACTTAAATTTAGTTGTTCTTCTGTATCTGGCAAGGGAATTAATGAAGAAAATAATGCATCTTCCTGTCCCTCTCTTGGGAAATAATCGTAAAAATTCATGCTCACTGCAATATTCATCTCGTCACTTGCAGGCGCATTGATAAGTCCCCATCCTTTTCCGCCATCTGGATTTTCAACAATCCAATTAGAATCAATGTATTCAGAATCATAGGATTGAAAATCATCAAGGTATGGATAATCAGCAGACTCAATCACGTGTGCATTTGAGACATCTGCATTGTTATAAATATCAAATTCTCTTGACAAAATTTCGGGTGTAGCCCAAACCCAAATCTCATTATTACCAGTTTCTAAAAGCATGTCGGGTAAATCTAAAAGCACCTCTTCATTTTGCGCCAAATTTCCAGTCCAAACTTGTGTCAGTGTATCACCATTATTTAATCTCCAATGGTAATTTATCTCGCTAAGGTTTTCCGTTCCAAGATTAATCAATGCAATTTTTGGTGTCACATTTTCATTTCCGGGACAGACAAAATCTCCGGAAAACTCACGAATTTCAAGTTTAATATCAAATGAATCCGTTACCGGAGGAACAGGATCGTTTGTTAAAGCCAGATAATCAAAAGCCGCCAATACATCTATCATTCCGTTTCCATAGACATTATCTTCACCCGGTTCGCCAAGATCGTGAGCCGTAACATACAAAGCCTCTTTTAAACTCACGGCATCCAAGTACGGATAAGCTTCTTTTAACAATAATAACGCTCCGGACACATGCGGACAAGCCATAGAGGTTCCTGAAAGCAAAGAAAATTCATCTTGCCCTGTACACGAACGAACCGAAACACCGGGGGCAGAAACTTCCGGCTTAATTTGTAGTGAGCCACCAGTTTCAACACATGGGGTTGGTCCTCTGGAAGAAAAGTCTGCAATGGGATAACTGTCGGCATTTCCATTTACTGCGCCAACTGACATGACATTTAACTCAGAATAAGCCAACATCGCAGGAAAACCATTTGTTTGAGCGGCAGGGCCGTCATTTCCGGCTGAAAAAGGCGACAAAATTCCGGCAGCTTCAATGACTTCAAGAATTTGAGCTTCCTCCATATTACATGCATCAAACTCCAAAGCTAAATCGTAAGAATACCCCCATGAATTATTAATAACATCGGGTACGTCATCGGTCGTTTCTTCGTTTCCATCAGGATTCAGCACCCATTGAAATACATTCATAAAATCGGCAGGATCCAATAAATCCGTATCTGAACTGGCAACCGGATCAGTGGCTATCCAATACGAATTATATGCAACGCCAATGGTGTCGTTGGTAGCCTCAACTAATCCAAGTACAGTACCGGTGGTATGCGTTCCATGACTGGAACTTGCGTGATCAGTCGGCACGGGAGAGCGTAAGCCATACCAAACCTGATTCATCGGACGATGATTCCCCAAAAAGCGATTGCTGATAGCAGAATGATTCGGAAAAACTCCGGTGTCCATACTTAAAAACAACAGATTTCGGCCGGTATATCCCATTTCCCACATTGCAGGCGCATTTATTGCTGCCAAACCTGCCTCAATTCCACCTTCGGCTTTTGCTTGAGATGGCTCAATCTTCACCGGTTTTTCAAACTGATATCTCGGAGAATTAATATCGATTCGCTTAACCGACGAAATTGCAGCGATTGCCTCCAGATAATCACCGGAAACCTGCAATCGTACGGCATTTACAATCCAAAAACTTTCCTTCCAAACAATCTCACTCATTCCGCGAGCTGATAATTGCATCAAATCATCTTTAAAATCCAGTTGAGATGTATTTGCAACTTCTTTCAATATGGAATGTAATTCTGTAACTCGCTGGTCTTTATTCGCAGCCTCACTCAGCATCTTATTATGAAAAAGCAGCATGTCCGCCTGATCATTCAAATAAACAAGAATATCAAACTTCTCAACATTACTCTCATTTACGGCAAACTGCAACTCAGGGGTCATAACTTGCTGAGCTCTTGAAATCAACGCAAAACTTATTAATACAAAAAAACTTAAATATTTATATTTCATAGCATGTAAATTATTAACGCAAGATACTGAAAAAACCGAGACAAAAAGAAAACAGAAATTTATGCCCTGAAACATTTTCTATCGATGTAAAATCTCCGAAAAATTGTAACTTTGTACAAAGACAAAAAGTTTAATGCTATGACAATTATTGAAAAAATTATTGCCAATCACTCAGGGAAAACCACAGTAAAACCCGGAGATATTGTTGACATCACAATTGATGCGCGAGTTGCCAGGGATTTTGGAGGCGCCAACGTCGTAAAAAATCTCGAAGACAACGGACTCGGAGTTGATGACACAAAAAAGACATTTTTTACTTTTGATTTGATACCTGCGGGGTCGGATCAAAAGTATGCGAACAACCAACACATATGTCGCTTATTTGCTCGCAAACACGACATTCAGGTTTATGACGTGAACGCAGGAATCGGCACGCATCTCGCAATTGACAAAGGGCTTGCATGGCCAGGATCAAGCTTCATCTCCACCGATTCACATGCCAACATTTTGGGTGCAATCGGAGCTTTCGGACAAGGAATGGGAGATCAAGACATTGCAGCAGCTTGGGCAAACGGGTCTGTCTGGTTTAAAGTGCCTAAGTCGGCCAAACTTACCTTCACAGGAAAAAAACCCGACAATGTCACTGCTAAGGATATTGTTCTGAATCTTTTAGCAAAATTCGGTGCTAGCACTTTGCTCGGCTATTCAGTTGAAATGTACGGAGAAGCAATCGACAAGCTTTCTCTCTCTGATCGCATTACCATCGCATCCATGGGAACAGAAATGGGCGCAATTATTATCATGTTCCCACCGAATGATGAAGTACTCAACTATTCAGAAGAAGCAACCGGTCGAAAAATCGATCCAGTTTACGCTGATGACAATGCCAATTATGACATGGCAGAATCCGTTGACATAAGCAGCTTTGAACCAATGATTTCTCGTCCGGGAAAACCTCATGATTCCGTTAAAATTCATCCGGAAGAAAAGATTAAAATTGACTCGGCATTTATCGGTTCATGTACCAACGGGCGGCTAACTGACCTTCGAGCGGCTGCCAATGTCATGAAAGGCAGAAAAATTGCACCAGGAGTTGTTCTAAAAATTGTCCCCTCAACCGATGAAATATGGCAACAAGCTTTAGACGAAGGCATTATTAAGATATTCAAAGATGCCGGAGCACTGGTTTCAAATGCCGGATGTGGCGGCTGTGCAAACGGTCATGTCGGACAAAATGGCGAAGGCGAAGTTACTATTTCGACAGGAAACAGAAATTTCCCCGGCAAACAAGGAAAAGGCGCGGTTTATCTCGCTTCTCCCGCAACAGTAGCAGCATCAGCAGTGGCAGGATACATCACCACCGAATTGGAAGTTCCCGAAAAACCAATGGAATTTGTCATTGGAGGTGCTGAAACAAAAGCGGAATCGACAAGAAAAACGGAAAGTGCAAGTGGAAACAATAAACCGGTTGAAGTTGAAGGTCGTGTATGGTTTATTGAAGAAGACAATATCGATACGGACATGATTTTCCACAACCGTTATTTGTCCATCACTGATGTGAATGAAATGGGACAATATACATTGGACAATCTTGAAGGCTATGAAGATTTTGCACAAAAAGCTCAGCCCGGAGACATTATTATTACACAGAAAAACTTTGGTAGCGGAAGCTCCAGACAACAAGCAGTTGATTGTTTCATCACACTGGGAATCAATGCAATACTTGCAGAATCATACGGTGCAATTTACGAGCGAAATGCAATCAATGCAGCTTTGCCGATTTTACAATACGAAGACATTAGTCCGTTAAAATTAACAACAGGAAATCGGATTAAAGTGAATTTTGAAACCGGAAAAGTTGAAAATGTTTCCAAAGGCACAAGTATACAGGCAAAACCCTTCTCTGAGGTGCAAATGGATATTTATCAACGAGGCGGGATTTTTAAATAGTAGTTAATTGCTGATTGCTAATTGCTGATTGTTAATTGAAAAGAATCTCAATCGACAATTAACAATTAGCAATCGACAATCGACAATTAGCAATTAACAATCTTTAAACTCTTATATTATGGGAAAAACATTTGTAGAAAAAATACTTGATGCCCCATGTGGAGCTATCGTATTTAGAAAGCCAAATATTGTGCTTACGCACGACAATACTGCCAGTATCAAAAAAACATTTGAAAACATGGGCGGTACAAAATTATCAAATCCGAATCAGGCATTGGTTGTTCTGGATCATAATGCACCTCCGACCAATGCAAAACTGGCGACACAATATCAAAACATTCGTGATTTTGTGAATGATCAAGGCATTAAGAAGTTTTATGATGTCGGAAACGGAATTTGTCATCAAATCATGTCATACCATGCTGAACCGGGAATGATTATCGTTGGAAGCGATTCGCATACTTGCACTGCGGGAGCTTTCAATGCCTTGGCAGCAGGAATTGACAGAACAGAATCCGCCGGCATTTGGAAAAAAGGCGAAACCTGGTTCAGAGTTCCTGAAACCATTAAAGTGGTATTACACGGTGAATTACCAAAAGGCGTGTATGCAAAAGACTTATCGCTGCATATTATCGGCATGATTGGTTCAGCAGGGGCAAATTACAACTCCATAGAATATCATGGCGAAGGCGTAAAAACCCTGAGCATTTCACAACGGATGACATTGGCTAATCTTGCCTCAGAAATGGGTGCAAAAAATGCTGTCTTCCCACCGGATGAAGTTTTGGCTGAATTTTACGGTCGCGATGCCATTGAAGGCATTTGGGCTGATGATGATGCGGAATATATTCGTAGCATTGAAATCAATTTATCCGAATTATTCCCCTTGGTTGCCGCACCCCATCATGTGGATAATGTTAAAGCGCTGTCAGAAGTTCAAGGGCTGGAATTAAATCAGGGGCTCATTGGAACTTGCACAAACGGTCGTCTTGAAGATTTACGCATTGCAGCAGAAGTGTTGAAAGGCAAGCAGGTTAAAGCCGGATTCCAACTGCTGATTATTCCGGCATCTAAAGAAATTTACATGCAGGCAATGGAAGAAGGCATTTTAAAAACCCTGATGGATGCCGGTGCACAAGTTTTAGCAACCAGTTGTGGTCCATGTCTCGGAACCGGACAAGGAATTCCTGCCGATGGATATCGAGTTATCTCAACTGCAAACCGAAATTTCAAAGGCAGAATGGGAAACAAAGAGTCCGAAATTTATCTGGCCTCCCCTGCTGCAGTCGCAATCTCATCCGTTTATGGAAAAATTACCGATCCTCGCGGAATAGAAGCCAATGACAAATTTGAGTTTTCCAAAACACAAAATAATACCATTGAAGTCGGTGAAAATGATAATCGTCGAATTGGAAATGTTTGGAATTACACCGATGCCAATGATTTGAATACTGACCAAATGTTTGCAGGAAATCTGACTTACAATGTACTCAGCTCAGATGGAGAAGCCATTATGCCGTATTTATTTGAGGGTTTCGATCCGAATTTCTCAAAAAATGTACAAAAAGGCGATATCATTTTAGCCGGCGATAATTTTGGATGCGGTTCATCTCGTGAGCATCCGGCTGTCGGCTTGGCTTATGCAGGTGTGCAGGCTATTATTGTGAAATCCGTAAATCGAATTTTTTACCGTTCTTCAGTGAATCAAGGGCTGTTGCTCATTGTGCATCCGGAAGCTGTTGACGCTTACAAACCAGGCGATGAAGTAAAACTTGACACAGAAAACGGCAAAATTCAAGTTGGGGATAAATCCTTCAGTTTTGCTCCCCTACCGGGAAAACTGAAAGAAGTGATTGATCAGAAAGGCTTAGTCAACTGGATAAAAAACAACTAATATTTATAAAATCATCCGATGGCGACAAATGCTGTCGGATGATTTTTTAAGCTATCAACATGGAAACAAAACTCAGGTGGAAAAAGGGATTATTTTCAAATCGTTATGTGCTCATGCAAGACGATATGCTTGTGGGAGAATTAATCAGCAAATCCTTTTCTCAATCTTCATATGGTGAATTGAACGGGAAAAAATATCAATTTATCACTTCGGGATTTTTCAAACAAAGCACAGAGATTATTGATACAAAAACAAATCAAATTGTTGGGAAAATTACCTACAGCACATGGTCATCCAAAGCCAGCATAGCATTAAATGATGAGACACTTTACTGGAAACAAGTGAGCATCTGGAAATCCAAATGGGAAATTTCAAATTCGACAAGCAAATTATACCAATTGTGTTTCAAAATAATTGATAAAGAAATTTTGAAACTACAATGGTTAATGCCGATATTATACCACTTTAAAATCAAAAATTTCGGTATAATGCCGATGTAGAATCAAAGCTGATACAAGAAATAAAATGAATTGTATCGGCAATTTTGATTCACAATCGGTGTTACAGCAAAACAAGCATACAGAACGA
>JAQIBY010000032.1 GCA_027858835.1 Bacteroidales bacterium
TGGGGTAAATGAAGAAAATCAAGTCTTATTTTGGGTACATGAACGGATATGCATTTAATAAAATACAAGATAGTAGCTGTGCGATAAATTACACCGTTTACACTTCCTGCTCGTAGTAGATTTTATAAAATTTTCGTCCGGTTTCATCTTCGCCTTGTTCAATGAGACGACGATTGCCATGCACGTATATATGGAAATTTTTATCAAGTTTTATCACCGATTTTAAGGAACGTGATTTTTTCTGCACGGCGGTTTCAGAAATATCAAAATTTTCTTGTAATTCAACATCTCGGTCTTGCTGGAAATTTTGTTTGTAATTTTTAAAACTGTCAATCACCTCAGGCTGCTCCATGACTTCAGATGAGAAATCATTCATGTCGAATTGTTCCTTTTCTTTGAAATAATTTACACTTTTGTTAAGCATATCAGCCTGATCGGCTTTGCTAACTTCAAAATTGCTCGGCAATTCCTTTGTCACAAAGGTTTTACACATTTCCATCAGGTTTTGCGTGTTGTAATACTCATCTTTCCGCTGAATAATTTGCAAAAAATCATCAACCCAAAAATGCGCCTCTGCCCCACGACTTACTTTATCAATGACAGCAACGATATAGCCTTTTTCCTCTTCCTGATTAAAAATTAAACAGCCTTTGTCTATTTTGTTTACGCCAATTCCATAATCGTGGGTAATGTCCGGGGTATCAGTAACAGAATTAACTTTAATAAATTGAGATTTAATTTCTGATTTGAAAATTCCGACAGCATCAGTATATTTCCCCATTGACATGCATTCGGTAAAATAGGCGACATGCAATTCGCCATCATGAATACTTTCCATTTCGGTTTTGTTGTAAAGCCGACGAGCCAAGCGCTCAGATGCAGCATGCAGATTATCCGGATTCTCGAAAATTTCTTGTGCAGCTGCAAATGCAGTATTCTTTTCGATTGCTTCGTCATGATGAAAGTGAAAAAGCTCTGTCACTTTAAAATTTTTGAGAAAATATAACAGAAACAAATCATACAATTCCTCATCAAAAGGAACGGGGGCTTTTGACAAATGGAGACTTCCATCATTCATTTGGTTACCAACATGATGAACGGATACACTATTCAGTTTGCTATCGTTAAACGAAATCATAATTCAATTTTTTATTTTCAGCCTGCAAGATACAAATTCTATGAAGGAAAAAGTGAGCAAAAAGAAAATGGATTTTCATATTTACACCCTAATTTTTATCAATCCTGATAAATTTTTGGCTTAATTTTTAGCAAGCATGTAAAAAATTTGGCTGTCACAAAATTTACAATCGCAGATTATAAAACAAGCTGCACCAGGTTTCGTCCAAACAATCAGTAAAAATATGAAATTAAATTATTCCTCTATTAGCGTCTACCGACTGTGATTTTTAAAAAAATCTTCAACAGATTTATTCCACTCATTTAACTGCTTATTACGTTCTTTATTTGATTCATCCAAAACTACATTGAATTTATTCACTGCTTCATTAAAATTATTCACTGCTGAATTAAATTGATCCACATCTTTTTGTGTTATATCTTTTTCACGAAGGGATCCAAATTGTTTTTTTACTCGCTCAAAATTCTCTTTTTCAATAAAAAAGTTTGTTACTTCAGTGAAATCTTCATTTGCTTCTTTTTCGTAAAAATCCATCATCAACATGGTCGCTTCAACAAGTGCCATATCACCATCATGCCCTGGAAAAGTATCAAGGATCATCCGATTTTCATTGACATATGAAACTAAAGCAGATTTACTTTGCTCAAATGCACTCACATCACTCCGAGTTAAAGCATCCAAAACATAAGTCTCTTGAATTTGGCATTTAAAATGAATTAAGAAAATATCATTATAATAAGAAAGAACTTCACTCGCTTTTTTGATCTTTTGTGATTTTTTGTCTAAATCTCCTTCGATAAGATTTATATTATTATTTGCCGCAAAAACTTTTTGTGCCTGATTAAGTTTTTCAGAAGCTTGATCCATTTTCTGCCCGGCAAGTTCTTGCGCCGTCATATAAGCCTCCATTAAGTCATATGACTGCTCTGCGATTTCTTCCATATCCAGGATTTTATCATAATCTTCCTTGAGTACAGAGTGATTTATATCCAAATATTCAAACAAAGCATTTTTTAAGCTCTCATCATTTTCATAAGCATCAAACTTATTTACAGTTTTTCTTACAGACTTAATTTCTGATATGAGTTTTTGGCGTTTCTTATCTATTCTACGTGCACTTTTACCTCTAGTAACAGATTTCAGGTAAGCCCATGTTTCATTTTCAAACTCCTCAACACTCCCTAGGAGTTCTTCCATATATGCAACAGCATCGGATCCATCTTGTGCTTGAACATTAGAAGACAATGTAATTGCACAAAACAAGCTAAAAACAACGAATAGTTTTTTCATAATTAATGGTTTAAAATGTTAATTAAATCGTTTATAATGTAATAGTTTTCAATAATTTTCTGGTCTTCGTTTATCATTTTTAAAACATCGTGAAATATCTCTCCTTCATGATTTACATCACTCATTCCACGGATATACTCAGGAACATCAACCGCAAATGGGCTATGAGCATCCAATTCACATTCACTGAGTTGCTGAGCTTCTCTAAAAGTCATATATCCAATGGAGTCAAGCGGTATTCTTATTTCCTTTGATGCATTCATTTCAGGATCGAAGGTTGAGTTTAAATTAGGATTTTCCAATAACCTGAGAGAGCTCAAATGGACAAGACTATCCACAGGCAATTCCGGTAATGGTTTGTAATATGATTCTTTCTGAACAGAATCATTACTTAATGCGAAGCTCATATTTACCTCCATATAATCCTGATTATCAGCAGAATCAACAATAATAAGATCAGGATCGACTCCAATCTTCTGATGAGATTTTCCGGTTACGCGATAGAATTTTCCAACGGTAAGTTTAAGATATCCTGCAGTAACTAATGTGTCTTCACTTTTTGAATACAGGTTGCCTACAGGCAAAACAACCTGAGCTGTTGATTTTCCAAAACTAGGAGATCCGGTAATAATTGCACGATTGTAATCCTGCAATGCTGCAGCAAACATTTCTGAGGCAGAAGCACTGCCACCATTAATCATTACAGTCATCGGACCATCAAAAATTATCCCTCGGGAAAGGTCTTTTAGCAATTCAGGTTTTTCATCTCTAACGACACCAATACAGAGCGTCCCATAATCAACAAAAATACCTGCAGCTCTTATCGCCTCAAGCATAGAGCCCCCTGTATTATTCCTTAAATCGATAATTAAGGCCTCAATACCCTCACGTTTTAAGCGAATTATTTCCTTTGCCATATCATTTGCACACCCATTTGGCAAAAAACTGTAATCATCAGTATCAGAATAAAATGTAGGCAAATAAATATACCCCGTTTTAATTTCTCCATCTAAAATAAAGCTATTAATCCTATTACTCATTACCTCCGAGGTTTCTTTTTTAAGTGGTAACAAAAATGTTTTACCATCAAGTTTTTGGATGTTAAAAACCAGCTCATCCACTTCCGGATTATTAATGTAATAATAAGCATCCTTCAAGCTCAGACAAGTGAAATCAAACACAGAATCAGCATTTTGTATTGACAATATTTGATCATCAACATTGAGTTTGTTGGAATTCCAAGCTGCACTTCCGGGGACTATCCCACCCACTACAATTTCCCCTTTATAGTTTTGACTCAAGCTTATGCCAAATGTTTTATCTGTTGACGAAAGCATTCGGGAAAGCATTGCCGCCTCATCTTTACTCATGTAACTCGTATGTGGGTCATATGCTAAAGCAACAGACTTTAAAAAACAATCCTGAATAAAACGATACATTTCCTTCTCATCATGAATCCGCAGGTCAATACGACACTTCAAACCATCAACTGCACTGGTTTTCAATGTTTCTATAGAAAGAGAATCAACCGCATCACGCATATTATACCATTGATTTAGCACAAAATAGCGAATCCGTTTTTCCCAAATACTCATGCAGTCAGAGGCGTCAAAAAAGACTCTATCACCCGAAATTCTCAAACTATCAGTATATTCTAGGCTCAGCGGCTGATTTATCAATACATTTAAACATGAATCAGCGCGCTTAATTGATGCGACATAAACATTCAGCAAATGCCTGTACAACTGATCAGATTCACCTTTCATGGCCAGCATTATACGATCATGCATCGAATAAATCACATCAACATCCTGTTTGGTCAAAATCACCGCAGCCGGATCCATCTGTTCAATTAAATTTTCTGCAACTCTTGCTGCAAAGCAACTATCATTAAGCAAAGGATCAATATGTCTTTGGCTTGCAAGTTCCCTGATTTCTATGATTAATTGAGAATCCTTGTCGGTATATTGAGCAAAAACACATTTGCTACCTAACAATAGCCAAAAGCCCCCTGCAATAAAAAATAATAAAGCATGCTTAAGCAACATCGTAAAAGAGAAGACAGTTAATTTACTCAACAGGACTTCGTTTTAATAAGACAATAAAACCATTCAATCAGCAAATTTAGTCTTTTTCACTGCAATTCCAAACGTATGAAAGAAAACACAATAGTTTTTTCATCGCTTTTGACAGATGAAATGCATAAAGGCTATGAATCATATTTCCCTTTTAGTTTAGAAAATACACTGCGCCCCGGCGGATGCGGATTATCCTATGCATGTAACTTGTGTGGATTTGTGCAGATTCAGGACGGCGACCAGCGGAAGCCCGTGCTGAAACAGACACAAACCCACAAGCTACGTGTATAGATAGTAGCAGAAGACGGTTTTCGGCGCCCAACCCATAAAAACCATTCAATAACATATGGTATTTCCTGACTTTGCCCACAAATTTTGTATCTTTGCTTTAGAATTTACAGATTATGATTGTACTAACCGGAGCTGCCGGATTCATCGGTTCTTGCATGCTTTCCCGATTAAATCAGGAAGGATACAGGGATGTTGTGATTGTGGATGATTTCACAAAAACAGAAAAAACCCCAAATTACAAGTCAAAGATTTTTACGGAAAAAATTGACCGAAAAATGCTGATGCCATGGTTAAAGAAAAACCAGCGTTGGATACAATTTGTGATTCACATTGGGGCACGCACTGATACCATGGAATATAATCCTGATATTTTTGACGAACTGAATTTGAATTACAGCAAATCTGTCTGGAATATTTGCTCAGAATTTGGCATTCCATTGATTTATGCATCCTCAGCAGCAACTTACGGAGACGGTTCACTTGGCTACGATGACAAGCATGAGATAATTCACAAACTGAAACCACTTAATCCTTACGGAGAATCGAAAAATCAGTTCGACATTTGGGCACTACAACAAGCAGAAAACGGTAATGAGCCGGGGTTTTGGGCAGGATTCAAATTTTTTAATGTCTATGGACCAAACGAATATCATAAAGGTCGGATGGCTTCTGTGATAATGCACGCTCACAAACAGATTCGGGAGCATAAATACATGACGCTTTTCCGCTCCCACCGCGATGATTATAAGGATGGAGAACAACGACGTGATTTTATTTATGTGAAAGATGTGTGCGACGTGCTGCTGCACTTTATGGAAACGCGAAAACACCCGGGAATTTATAATCTGGGAACAGGACAAAGCCGAACGTTTTACGATTTGGCAAAAGCCTGTTTTTCGGCGATGAATTTGCCGGAAGACATCCGTTTTGTGGATACTCCGCAGGAGCTCAGGGATAAATACCAGTATTTTACGGAAGCAAACATGCAAAAACTTCGAAATGCCGGTTACAACAAGCCCTTTACCGAACTTGAATCCGGTGTAAAAGATTACATTCAAAATTATTTAGATAAGCAAGCCCGCTACTGATGGAGAAGAAAAAATCACATTTCAAAGGTGAAGTAGAGGAAAGCAAACGGAAAGATTCCGGTCTGCATGTAAACGATGGTGTTGATAAGCCGCCGCAGGTTAATCCTAATTTGAAATTTAAGAGAGAGCGCAAATTATTAACTGCAAAACAATATGCAGACGGCATTCTAGAAGGCAACCGCACGCTTCTAAGTCAGTCTATCACACTGATTGAGAGTAGCTTGCCGGAACGAAAACAGCTTGCACAAGACATTATTAATCTTTGCGTACCTCATGCGGGAAACTCTGTTCGCATTGGCATTACAGGCGTTCCAGGTGTCGGGAAATCCTCTTTTATTGAAAGTTTGGGACACAGTCTCGTTCAGTCAGGACGAAAATTAGCAGTGCTAGCAATCGACCCCTCTTCGGAACGCAGCAAAGGCAGTATTCTAGGAGATAAAACCCGCATGAATCTTTTAAGTTCCGATGAAAATGCGTTCATTCGTCCTTCCCCATCCGCAGGATCGCTCGGCGGTGTTGCCAGAAAAACCCGTGAGAGCATTATTTTATGTGAAGCTGCCGGATTTGACACCATTTTTGTAGAAACAGTGGGCGTAGGACAATCTGAGATTGCCGTACATTCCATGGTCGATTTCTTTCTATTATTGATGCTTGCCGGTGCGGGTGACGAATTGCAAGGCATCAAACGCGGCATTATGGAAATGGCCGATGCAATTGCCATCAACAAAGCAGATGGCGACAATCTTCAACGGGCAGAATTGGCGAAAGCCGAATATAAATCGGCACTACACCTTTTCCCTCCCACCGAAAGTGGCTGGGTTCCAAAAGTATTAACTTGCTCGGCGCTCACAAAAACCGGAATACAAGAAATCTGGGATACTGTGCAGGAATATGTCGGAAAAACACGTGGAAACGGATTTTTCGAAGCTCGACGCAAAGAACAAGCGAGATACTGGATGTACGAAACTATAAATGAAAGTTTGAAAGCTGATTTTTATTCGTCAGAAGGAATGAAAACACAAATAAAAGCAATGGAAGCCCAGGTTTTAAGCGATAAAAAATCCTCTTTCAGCGCAGCACACAAACTTTTAAACCAATATTACTCAAAGCATAATCAGAAATGATCGGTCAACACATTGTTTACGATACCTTACACGAACTAAAAATTCCTTACGAGTATTACGAATCGCCTCGTGATTTTTCCTCAGAAGATGATGGTGCATTTTGGAAACGCATTGGAGCAGAACGATGCAAAAATTTATTTCTGCGCAATCACAAGGGGAATCAGCACTTTTTAGTCATCTCAAAATATTACGAAACATTTCAGGTTAAGATTCTGGAAGATCATTTTAAAAAAGGAAAAATCAGCTTTGCATCTGAAAAGCGAATGGATAAATGGATAAAAACTAAGCCGGGCGCTGTATCCGTTTTTTCATTGCTTAACGACACTGAAAATCACAGCAAAGTATTTGTAGATGAATCACTTAAAGATGTGGAGCACGTCACGTTTTTACCTAATATGCACAATGCTATTTTAAAAATCAGCACAAAAGATTTTATTCGTTTACTGGATTATTCGGGAAACGAATGGGAGTTTTTTAAGTTGAGATGAGCTTAGCAGAAAGTTAGAAATCTGAAAGTGAAAAGTTTGAATTCTAAAAGAAGTAAAGTTCCGAACTTCTAACTGATAGGTGTTATAATTAGTAATATTGAAATAAAAAAATGCGATGAAAATTATTTGTTGATTATTTTAATATGGTAATTTGGGCGCTACCCTACGGGTCGGTCTTCAACTTATAGTTTGTGCGTGTTATGCCACTGCTGTATTTTCTCATGCAGGGTCTTCCTTCGCAAGCCATGCCTGAGAAACAGCAATATGGCATAACAAGCACAAAGCTGCCAGTTTCCGCCCTAGCGCATATAATACCAACCTAAGTTTGTAAAATTAATATATTTACAATTGTGTTTCAAAATGATTGATAAAGAAATTTTGAAACTACCAATTATTATTCCGTATTCATTTCGGAAGGTTTATGCCGATATTATACCACTTTAAAATCAAAAATATCGGTATAATGCCGATGTAGAATCAAAGCTGATACAAGAAATAAAATGAATTGTATCGGCAATTTTGATTCACAATCGGTGTTAC
>JAQIBY010000109.1 GCA_027858835.1 Bacteroidales bacterium
GGGACAATAAATACAAATACAACGACACATAGTAATCCGGGTTATAAAATTGGAGCGTATAATTCCGGCACTAATGAATTTAATGGTGATATTGCAGAACTAATATTTTACCATGAGGCGGTTTCAGATTCAGTTCGTTTTTTAATTGAAAATTATTTACGTTATAAGTATTTTCCGGATGATTATGTGAAACCAGTAAATTTAGGTTCAGATATTAGCATGGCAAGTTTTTGTGATACAAGCATCAATGCATATCAACCTTATTACGCTGATTATTTATGGAGTACAGGCCAAACAGATTCATTGATTCATATTTCTACACCCGGCACTTATGCTGTTACTGTTAATGACATTTATGGAAATACATATACCGATTCAATAAACGTTACCTACCCGCCTTACAACATGTTATCGGATACGCAGATTTGTCTGGGAGATAGCATAGAATGGTATCCTACATTAAATTCATCTTTTTCCTTTAATTGGTCTGATGGCACTTCAGATACCTTATTAAACATTCTAACAGCCGGTAATTATTGGTTTTCTGTCACTGATCTTTTCGGTTGCACTTTCATTTCCGATACAGCACATATTGTCATTGATTCTTTTCCAGTAATTGATGTATTTCCTGATAATATTGATCATTGCAGTGGTGCAAATCTTAGTTATACAATCCCGGCAGGGGCTGTAAATTTTAATTGGAGTACTGGCTGTGAGGATTCCATTTGTCCTATTAGTTCTGCCGGGCAACTTTCAATTATTATTGAGAATGAAAATACTTGTCAACTTTTTGATACAACTTTAATTAACATTGTAGGTGATGCTCCACTTGCTGACTTTATATACGATACCGTGTGTTTTGGAAATGCAACACATTTTACAGATAATTCCAGTGTAATTTTACCAGAAACAATAAATGTGTGGTCGTGGGATTTTGGTGATGGTGAAATATCCGATATACAAAATCCAAATCATCAGTTTCCTACATTAGACACGGTTACGGTTTGTTTAAATGTAGAAACAGATAATTGTACAAACTTTGTGTGTAAAGAAGTGTTTGCAAAACCAAAACCTGTCGCAGATTTTACAATCGAAAATGGTTCAACTCAATGTACAGGTATAGATATACAGTTTAACAATAATTCTACAGCATCAGTTAACTCATTTTATTGGGATTTTGGTGATGGAACGTTTTCAATGGATGAAAATCCAACAAAATCCTATGAATCAGCGGGTGATTTTGTCATAAAATTGCAAGTAACTAATGCAAATCAATGCACCGATTCGATTGAAAAAACCATATCCATTGTAAGCGCTTTTGATGATGTAATTCCTGTTGAAACGGTAAATCCGTTAAATGGTTTTATGTTCTTTTCTGCGAATGAACCAATTGATTTTTCATGGGATTCACATGAAAGTTTAAATGCATATTTATTTGAAATCGCTGAAGATAGTTTGTTTGACAATATACTTTTTTCAACACAAACAGAAAATATTAATTATACGCATAGTATTGCTGATACGGGGACTTACTTTTGGCGCACGCAAGTAATTGACCTTTGTAATGATTCGCATCCTTCAAGCATTTCAAACTTTGTAATCAGCGAACTCGACACCTCTGCATGTACATTTTGGATGAATGCTTCAGCAAACAATGGCGTTTTTAATGATACCGTGCGTTACATCATTAATCAGGCAAACGGTGATACAATTTTTCAAAACATCATAAATAAAAGACCAATCCAAATTATTGATTCTGCAATTAATCATCAAAATGCTTTCTATTTTGATGGGATTAATGATAATATCCTTTTTGAAAATACGCTATTATCATCCGCTATTATTGTTTCTAATAGTAAGTATGAAGCTGAGTTATTTCCAGATTTTAAAGGTTTATTAAATCGTGCAAACACAAATCAGCCAATTTATTTGTTTTTAGGACAAGATGGTAGTAATGCGCTTTACAACGGTGGTGGCAATACATTCGGGGATAATGTCTTTGTGAATAAAATACAAACACTAAATTATTCGCCTTTAAAACAATATAAAGCGCTTTATGGTTTTACTCCTGAAGCTGTATTATTTGACGAATTACAAATCGGTGGCTCAATTAATAGTTCTGCACGTTTTTGGCATGGCTCCATCGCTGAAATCATCATTTACGATACTGTCCTTAACGAAACAGAAACTGAGCTTGTCCACCAATACCTCCGTCACAAATACGCTCCTCCCGTCAACCTTGGATACGACATTGATGTGCCATATGGTTTCTGCGATACGACTATTACGACAGCGGATAAGCCTTGGTTTACTGATTATTTATGGAGTACCGGCGATACCACCCCAACAATTTCCACCAATTACAATGGGGAATACTCCGTAACGGTCACTGATATTTTCGGATTCACATCCACCGATGATATTCGGGTGAATTTTCCGCGAGTTTATCAGACCGATGCGCTTTCTATGGTCTGCGATGGTGATACGCTGGTCTGGGATACCGGAATTCCGGCTGAAGGATACAATTTTAACTGGCTGAATTCGGGGTCAACGGAACCCTATGCCGGATATTGGCAAAATCAGCAAGCCGCAGTTCAAATTACTGATACCAACGGATGCAGCTTTTTCACCGACACCGTGGATATCATGCTCGACATGTTTGAACACACTGCTGCGCTTGGTGATGGAGATACCGCACTCTGTGTCGGCAACCGCCTCACCCTTGCCAATGGCGCAGAAGAAGCCGTGGATTTCCTTTGGCAGGATGGTAGCACTGAGCCCGAGTTTCTGATTGAAACTGCCGGAACCTATCATGTAACTGTTACCAATGCCTTGGGATGCACCGCTCGCGACACCATAACGGTCAGCATTCTCGGGACTGTCCCCGAACCGGATTTTACGGTGAACGGTGAATGTGCCGAAGCAAGCATACAGCTCAATGATGCATCAAGCAGTGCCGATGGTACCATCACCAGCTGGGAATGGTCATACAACAACGAAATTTTTGCAACGGGAGAAAATAGCAGCATAAGTTTTGACAACATGGGCACTTATGATATCCAATTGGAAGTTTTCACTGACGTGGGATGTCATCATACCATCACGCAAAGCATACAAATTTTTCCTTTGCCCGAGCCGGCTTTTTCACCCCTCATTGCATGCAGCGATCAGCCCGTGATTTTTGAAAATCTCAGTAGCATCCCGCAAGGAAATATGCAAAGCAGTGAATGGCAATTCGGTAGTGGAAATGAGTGGATATCCGCCGATATGCAAGCTGTAAATCATGAATTTACAAACACCGGAACACAAGCGATTTCCCTTTCGGTGACATCAGAAGCCGGATGTGAAAAACAAATAACTGTGCCAGTGGACGTTCGTCAGTCGCCTCAGGCAGCATTCAGCACTTCGCCACGTTGCGATGGCGAGCCGGTTTATTTTTGGAATCAAACCGATGCCCTAGGCACGCAATTGTGGGAATACCATTGGAATTTCGGCGACGGAAACATGTCCACAGCCTCTGGGCCACAGCATCTTTATCCTGCCACCGGAAATTATACGCTTGACATGTCGGTAAAAAGTTTAAACGGATGCACAGATACGGCAAGTATGACAATCACTGTGTATTCCTTGCCGCAAGCAGCGGTTGACGGATTGGATGCCTGTGTTGGTGTAGAACATCAACTCACAGACATCACGGATGCGTCTGCCGGAGCAATTGTTGCCAGAGAATGGCAAGTTGCCGGTTTTCAACTCACAGGCGAAAATCCGACGATTCGTTTGGATTCATTGGGCACATATCCGCTTAGTTTGCATGTAACTTCGGAAACCGGATGTACATCGCAAATTGATACCCTGCTGATGGTGCGTGAAAATCCGGATGCTAATTTTGAGCTTCCGCAGACATGGGGCGCAGTTCCGCTGAATTTAACACTTGAAAACACTTCCCTTGGCGGTGAAGCATGGATTTGGCAGTTCGGCGACGGAGAAATCTCAACGTCTGAAAATCCTGAGCATGTTTGGCAAGACAGTGGAAATTATGAAATTCAACTAATTGCTGTCTCGTCATACGGATGCACGGACAGCATCAGCAAAAATTTGCGGGTGATTATTCCCTTGATTGATGTGGGCATTATTGCGCTGCAAACTAGCATGGAGGATAATTATTTGCAAGTATCTGCGGATATTATCAATCCTGGTACGGTTCCCATTACTGATTTGGCGCTGGAATTAGATCCCGGAAACGGAGAAATTACGCGTGAAATTCTGCCCGATGTGTTTGCAGAAGGCGCCGTAATGCGATATAAATTCAATTCGCAGCCTTATTTTGCAAGCGGTAAACTGCCGGAATATGTTTGTGTTTCCTTGGATCCCGGTGTCCCGGATGATGCCCCGGAAAATAACCGACTCTGTAATTTACACGATGCCGGATTTTCATTGCAAGCCATGTATCCGAATCCGGTGAATGATTTACTGAATCTGCATATTTTATTACCCCGCGATGGAAAATTGCAATTGCAGGTTTTTGATGCCGCCGGACAACGAGTAAAATCTTTGAGTTTGGATTTAAACAACGGATATCATGCCCTGGCCCTGGATTGCGCCGCAATGAGCAGCGGCAGGTACCAATTGCGTCTGAGTTTTGAAGAAGAAGAAATTGTGAAAACAATAGTTATCCAATAAAAACGAGCTTGCGAAGTGGTGAGCTTGAGAGCGGGCGAGGTTTTGCACCAAGCAGGTGAGTGTGGAATTTGGAATTTCCCAAGAGATTTCACTTCGACCGGCTCTGTGCATCGCTCAGTCGTACCTCCATCGAAATGAACTGTGTTAAAAACCAAATTTATTTTAATGTTTTTGACCAACGTTTAAGTTATTTCCGAAAATATTTTTAGACCTTTTTTAAGGAGGTCAAAATATTTTCAGAATAACTTTTCTTTCATTAATTTGGCATTTTATCGCAGGTCACCCCATTGCAATCTATACCTCTGTTGCTTAAGTAATTCTCATCATATATGGTATCATTTTTAACAACAGAAAATGCTATTTTAAGTAATTTATTAGCAATTGCTACTTTAATTACTTTTTCTGGTTTTCCTTTTTCTTTTAATCGATTGTAAAAGTTCATACAATTTTTATTGTGTCTTTTTGCACTCCAAGCACACATATATAAGATTTTTCTAGCATTAGAATTACCCATTTTACAGATATGACCTTTGCCTTTCACACTAGTTCCAGACTCAAAAATTCTTGGACTAAGGCCGATATAAGCAATTAATTGCTTGTAATTTTCAAATTTTTCAAAATTATTAGTTGTAGCAATAAGCATTGCTGCTGCCTTAACACCAATTCCGTTTATGCTAGTTAATAATGCCTTAGTTCGAGCATAATTTAGGTCTATTATTTCATTCAATCTATCTTCAAGCCGTTTTATTTCTTTTTCAAACTTTTTCACAATTGAATTAAGTGCTTTTTTCACTACTGGGTCAATAATTCCACTAACAGTAAATGCTTTAAGTTGATTGCTTGAACCATTATGTTGCTTGTGTAATAGCTGCAATCCAGTCATAATCTGATTCATTTCATGAATCTCTTTTGGCGGAGGACTCCATAATTTAACATTACTAAATTTTGCATAATCATGAATCACTTTAGCATCTTTCTTATCAGTTTTTGCACGTTGCAACAGCATTTGAGAAAAACGTTTAATAATAAGAGGATTAACAACAGAAACCTGAATTCCTTGCTTGTATAGAAAGCGTGCTAATTGCATGGAATAAGGGCCTGTAGCCTCCATAACATAGGTTTTGTCTTTCCCAAACTCTTTGACAAGTTTAGTGAACCCTGTTTTATTCTGTTGATACTGTGCAAACGTATGTTTATTGTTCATAGTTGAACAATAAACATCAAAAGTTTGCTTTGCAATGTCAATTCCAATATATTTGCTCATAATAAAAGTTTTTTACAAGGCAGATTCTATTGTTACTTATCAATCCTAAATCCAGGCTTTAAGCCTAATGAACTGTTCAAGTTAACAATAGAGAGGGTAAGGAACTAACATTTCGAACGGTCTTGATGACAAATGACTAAAGTCAGTTTTTATCTTACCCTCTGTCTTGTTGTTAATAATATCCGCAAGATAATTATATTATATAAAATCTATTTTGCAAACATAGGATGACGTGG
>JAQIBY010000116.1 GCA_027858835.1 Bacteroidales bacterium
GTAAGTCCTGCACAGACTTTCTTTTCACTAAGTGAGGAAATTGATATGACACAAATGTGGAAAGGCGAATATACTTTGCATTATCAATTTAAGGATAGCTTAGGAATGTGGTCATCACCAACTGTTGATACCATTGAGAAAATCTCGCTGCCAATCGCTGAATTCACTTACACACGAGTTGAAACTTGTGATTCTACAATGATCGATTTTCAAAATTTCAGTATGGACGGAGATACCCATTACTGGGATTTCGGTGACGGTGCTGTCAGTTCAGATTCTGCTGCATCTCATGTGTATTATGGAACGGGAAATTATCTGGTAAGCCTTACGGTGACAGATACCTCCCTGAATGTTGATAGTACGATGACAGAGATAATTCACATTATCGGACCAACCGGGAGCTCAATTGTTGAGGAAGTTTGCGATGCGTATGAAGCGCCCTCGGGGACAATATTTACCGAATCGGGAATTCATTTCGATACGATACCGAATTACATGTTTTGTGATTCAGTAATCGAAATTGATTTGACGATTTTGGAAACCACCTTCGCGGAAATGAATGTGCATGCTTGCGATTCGTTTGTGGCACCTTCCGGTGATGTGTATTTTGCTTCGGGACAGTTTTTTGATACGATTCCGAATGTGGCGGGTTGCGACAGCATCATTGACATTACGCTGGATTTGGGAACCACTACTTTTGCAAGTCTTAATGAAGATGTTTGCGATGCGTATTTATCACCTGCCGGAAATATTTACACAGAAAGTGGGGTGTATTATGACACCATACAAAATGCAAGTTTGTGTGATAGCATCATTGAAATTAATTTGAATATCAGGGAAAGCACAGCCGGATATCTGGATGAAGAAGTCTGCAATGAATACCTTTCTCCTTCCGGAAATATTTATACAGAATCCGGATTGTATTATGATACCATTCCGAATGCGGCAGCTTGTGATTCGATCATTGAAATTGATTTGACAATTTTAGAATCTACCTTTGCGGAGATGGATGTGCACACTTGCGACTCGTTTGTAGCACCTTCCGGAGATGTGTATTTTGCTTCAGGACAATATTTTGATACGATTTCGAATGTGGTAGGTTGTGATAGCATCATAGAAATTACACTAAATGTAACAAGCATTGATAATACCGTCAGTTTGTTGGAAGATGGCTTTTCCGCCAATCGAGATGGAGCGGAATACCAGTGGCTGGATTGCGATAATGATATGATGGAAATTGATGGCGCAACAGGGCAGGAGTATTATCCTGATGTGGATGGAAATTATGCAGTCAGAATTTTGTTCAATGATTGCGAGAAAACATCTGATTGCTATGAGATTTTCGGCTTATCTGCTGAAACTAGCTTTGCTGATGGACTGAAAGTTTATCCGAATCCGACCAGCGGGTTAGTGAAAATAGAGCTGCCGGAAATAAAAGCTGATGTCCGCGTTTCTGTTTATGATGTAACCGGAAGGTTGATTCAGAATTTGTCTGAGCAAAACACCAATTATCTGGAGCTCACGATTGAGGCGCCTAAAGCAGTTTATTTAATTAAGATATTTGCTGATGATGAGCTGTTTTCAAGAACAATTGTTGTTGAATAATGAATTTGTCTTTGGTAGCATTTAAAAAAGGTTTCTTTTTTAAATGCTACCCTTTTTTTGTTAAATCAGCTTGCTTTTTTTGCTAATAAATGAAACCTAATATTTACATACGATAGTTTAGTAGATATCGATGGTTAAATTGTTTGAAGAGTTGTAGAGAGAGTGGGTGTGGAGTACGGAGAAACTCATTACTCGCTCTCAATCTCGCTCTGCTATTCGCTAGCGCATCCCGTTGTTTTTTTTGTTTAAAGGAATGCTGAGAATAAATTCTCGCAGCAAATATTGAAGGAATTATCAATTATCTTTTCTCATTACTTATTTTCATTCGAACGAAACCCGATATTTACAAACGATAGTTCAGTAAATATCGATGGTTAAATTATCTGAATAGTAGTAAATAGAGTGGGTGTGGAGTGCGGAGAAACTCATTACTCGCTCTCAATCTCGCGCTGCTATTCGCTGTCGCATCCCGTTGGTTTATTTGTTTAAAGGAATGCTGAGAATAAATTCTCGCAGCAAATATTGAAAGAAGTATCAATTATCTTTTCTCATTACTCGCTCTCAATCTCGCTCTGCTATTCGCTGTTGCATCCCGTTGGTTTTTTTGTTTCAAGGAATGCTGAGAATAAATTCTCGCAGCAAATATTGAAGGAATTATCAATTATCTTTTCTCATTACTCGCTCTCAATCTCGCTCTGCTTAAGGATTACGCTTCGGCTATCGCCTTGCGTGATCCCGTTATGGGTGAGTTTCAGAAAAATAAGCCCGGTCTGCTGTCGCATCCCGTTGGTTTATTTGTTTAAAGGAATGCTGAGAATAAATTCTCGCATTCCTTTAAACAAATAAACCCTGACTACCGTCAGGGCTTATTTTTCTGCGGAGAGGAAGGGATTCGAACCCCCGGTCCGCGTGAGCGGACAACGGTTTTCGAGACCGCCCCGTTCGACCACTCCGGCACCTCTCCAATTGTACAACAAAGATAGTGTAGTATCTTCCAAATAAAAAATGATGGGGACTATTTTTCTAATCAGGATTAATTCATTTGGCTATTAGCGGATTTGTGCAGTACTTTAGTTTGTAAATTGTTGTTGTTGATTACAGTAAAGCGTATAATAGCGGAAATCAGAGAAACTCCTAACTCATTATGGTTCTTGCTCTCACACTATTTTTCTGGGTCTTGATAAGTTGTGCGTGGTCGCACTGACCAATTATTTTTACACGTTGTTTGAGGCAAAAAGTAAGGCGACCGAAGCCGCCATATCTCACTTTTTCACTTTCTGACTTTCAACTGTGGTTTACTCCACTAACTTTTTTGAAGGATTACCTCGCAGCCTAAGCAGTTATTTTGTTCCTGCCCTTGCTTTGCCGGCTAAAACAATGCCAAATTAAACCAAAAAATACGCTAAAAATCACATTTTTAAAAGGATAAAAACATAGAACCCCAATACCGACAAATAAAGGCAAAAATGAAATAATAAAAAGCTAAAAATCCCCCAAAAACGTAAAAACCGAACTAAGAATATTTAAAGTAAAAACCACTGGCAAAAAACCCTAAAAACTCCCTTCCCAATCCCTTGAATATGGCTGGTGGGTTGGTGTTAATAACTATTTCCAATGATAGCACAAGGCTGGTAAAACTCATTACTCGCTCTCAAACTCACACTGTATTTCTGCAAGTTTTGAAGGGTGCAAAAAATAAGGCGACCGAAGCCGCCTCACTTTAGTAATTTTATTTTTAGCTTTTATTGATTTTCAGTATTTTATGGGCTCGAAATTACTCGAAAATTCGTTTGAAGCATTACCAATGATTACCACCAGTTATGGCTATTTTTATTCATTAATCGTAGTGAATCTTCATTGATAAAGTGTATTATATCTTCAATATAAACACTTGTTGACTCTACTGAATCGTTTAATAAATAATCAATGTTAATTTTATCTATTGAATCTTGGTATAAATACAATACATCTGACATGAGACTTATTAAACCAATATCGGTTTTTTTTTCTTCAATATCTATAATTTCTTGTTTGTAAAAATTATAGATATCATTTAATATCAAACTGTCTTTATAGGGTATTGAAAGCTGTTGTAGACTATCTATCAAATATTTTGCTGTCTTGTAATCATTGTTTTGAACTTGTGTTAGGATTGGTTCAATGTATAGAATAAAAATTTCACTGGATAGCAAAATATTATTTACACTATCATTTTCTTCAATATCTATCTGACAGATAACTTGCTGCTCTTTTTTAATTTCTTGTGTGTTTGCTTTTTGCTTACAACCAACAAAAACTAAAATACAGCACAAAAATAGATTTATAAATTTGTTTATTTTCATTTTCATTATTTTTCAGGGTAAACTCTTTGTGTTTCCATTTTGTATAGGCTGTAGTTTAAATTAGCTATTATTTTATATCTTAGCAATATGGAAATCACTAAAGATAAAGTAAAGCAATACCTATTAAATCTTCCAATGCAGGAACGAGATAGCTTGTTGGCTGA
>JAQIBY010000128.1 GCA_027858835.1 Bacteroidales bacterium
GGCCAGTTTGAAAATGAAGATTGGTTGGTTTCGCCATCTTTCAATGCGGATATGTTTGATGATCTGAAATTGACATTCTGGAATACAAGGGGGTACGTTGGCCCGGAATTGAAATTGTACTATTCCCCTGACTTTGTGGACAATCCGGCAACGGCAAGCTGGCAGGAAATCACCAATTTTGATTTACACAACGGAGAAACCTTTTGGCAATGGACAAACTCCGGATTGATTGATTTAAGCAATCTTTCAGGCAGCGACCTGCGACTTGCGTTCAAATACACTTCCACTTCAGATCAGGCTGCCACCTGAAAAGTTGATGACATTCTGCTTTCCAATGCTGCAAACAGCTTCACCGTTTCAGCCGAACTGAACATAGAGAATGCCGGAACCATCAGCGGAAGCGGTGATTACATTTATGGCGAAACCGTTACACTGACTGCTGCTGCAGAACAAGGGTATCAGTTTCTAAACTGGACAGAAGCAGGCAGTGAATTGTCCACGGATACAAACCTTGTCTTTGAAGCTACAGCGAACAGAAATCTGACAGCAAATTTTGAAGTAACAAACAAATCCGAAACAGCTCAGAGTGCATCTATTCAGATGTATCCAAATCCCACAAAAGGAAAAATAACAGTACAAGGAGAAAGGTTGAATTGCGTTGAAGTTTTCGATTTACGGGGAACAAAACTCATTGAACTTAAAGCATCATCCGATTACATAACAATGGATGTTTCAGGACTCTCAACCGGTTGTTACCTTGTAAAAATACATTCAGACCAAGGTATTATTATTAAAAAACTGATGTTGTATTAAAACTTTGCTTAAAGTCAGATGTCACTTCATGCATCGGCCGTAATTTCTAATGATGATATAGAGGATTACAGCGTATTTTGTGACAAGAACAAAATCGAACAGGTGATAAATAACCTGATTGGAAATGCAATTAAATTTTCCAGTGAGAATAAAAACATTTGGATTAATCCTAAAAAAAAGCAGGGGAAAATACTGACCATCATCAAAGATGAAGGGACAGGTATTTTTGAAGATGAGATGAAAAATCTTAATATGTAAGCGTTTAAATGCTGTATATCCTTTAACTTTTACATCTGCAGGTAAAGATAAAATTGTCTGGTATGAAATCACCGATGATCAGGGAGCTTATGGCCAATAATGGCTATTTCAAACTCGATTTCACAGGGGTAAGCTTATATGCAGCAATGCTCATCAAGCCTGTACCATCTTTGATATCTAAACAAATTGTTCTTCAGTTCAGCTGAATATAGGTCATCAAGTATTCACCAGGGCTACTTTTTCATAAACGGCATGCTTCCGATCAATCCTTTATTCTCATTAACAAGCTTGATTATGTACTGGCCGGAATTAAGTGAGCGGCAATCAATTTTTTGATTTTTCTCGGTGATGTGGGTAGAGAACATTTCCCGGCCATTGATGTCATAGATTGCAACTTCAGCATTCAGAGGAATTTCCTGAAGCATAAGGTTCAATGTTGATTCAACCGGGTTGGGATAAATATTCATTTCAGTGCAATCCAGGCTTTCATTAAATGTTGTTTCCGGTTCAAGGATGGCAATTCCGCCCCCATTAGTCGAAATCCAAATATTTCCGTCAGCATCAAGTCCTAATCCGGTAACATCGTCATCAGGAAGACCAGAGTCTGCACTGGTATAGAATGTCCAGTCAGTACCGTCGTATTCACCTAGGCCTGCATTGGCAAAACCAACCCAGAGAGTCTGATTTTCATCAAACAGCATCGTTGTAACAATGGCATTGGGAAAGTCTTTGCTTAACGGATCTTTAATGATGACAAAATTTTGACCGTCGAAAGTCGCAATACTACCATTTTGGAAAGCGATCCAAGCCATTCCTTCTGAGTTCTCCTCAATGTAAATCGGTGTATCACCCGGAATGTTTGAATTACCAGTATTGTAAGTCGTCCAGACATCCCCGTCTTTGGTGACAAGCCCCCCGCTGCCAGTTCCGATGTAAACCGGGCCATTCTGACTTTTCAATACTGAGAGAACATCATCCACCGGCAGTGTAGAAGCACTTTGGTTGTATGAAGTCCAAACGCTTCCATTATAAATACCGAGGCCTCCTTCAAAGAGAAGCCCTGCAGCACCCATTCCAACGTATTCCGAGCCGTCGGGAGCAACATCTATACAGGAAATTCCATTGGCAGTAAGACCTGAATTGTCTGTGTTAAAAAGCGTATAATTGGTTCCGTCAAAATGATATACACCAGATGAATTTGCAATTGACACATAACCAAGTGAACTGGCTTCAAGCTCATTGAAAGAGCTGAGCCATGCAAGCTCATCATAACTTGTTCCGTTGTAGATATATACATGACTCGGGGCAACTAATCCACCAGGCGTTCCTAAAAACACCTGCATGTTATTGCCCATCCCCAAACTAATAATTTGATCCGAAGGAATAGTTGAATTTCCTGTATTTATTACTGTCCATGTACCCTGAGCAGCGAGAAATGAAATTGAAAGAATCATCCCTAATATTAAAATTGTAACTTTTTTCATAGCTAAAGTATTTTAAATGATATAATATGTGTTTTTCAATAGCTAAGTTAATCATTTTTTTTTACTTTGTCAAATTCACAGTCAATCTGCATTAAAAAAAACCTTAGCCACCTGAGCATTAAACATTCATTATAAATGCTTTAGCAAAGTTGACAAAAAAAAATCTTAATGCGTAACGGTTTGGATGCTGTAAGTCCATACATTTCTACCATGGTTTTTTCCCATACAAATGTCATCTTAAATCATTGTCAGTAAATACAATTATTAACAAACTTATTCATGCGGAAAATATTTTTTTTTTAATATTAAAATAACATTGTTATATTTGTTATAAACAAAAAAGTTCAGTATTTATTGATTCACAAATTACGTCACTTCGTATTGGCCTAATTCTTACAAGTAGCTATTGGATAAAATAACGACATTGCACTTTTTGACAATTATTAAGAAACTAGGTTCTACTACCATTTTAATGGGTAAAGATTTAAACCACCGTGAAAAAATAGGATGGCACTTCTAAAGTTTTCAAATTTCCGGTAACCTCTGGCAGCTATTTTTATTTCTTGGATTTTACCATTAAATCTTTCAGCCATTGCGTTATTTAACCCCGATATAAGCGAATTTACAATACCCCATGCATGGTTTGTGAATGTTCTTACAACTTTGTTCACCTCCTTAATACATTTTAAGTAAGAGTCTTGTGCCCAGTTTTTTAGTATTTCGATAGCACCAATTTCATCATGGCAATAATCAAAAAGCGACTTGAAGTTTTCACGTATGTTCATAGCTTTAGTAACTTCAAAATTTGAATCTTTAATCATTTGATACTTTACTTGTTGCTTGGCAGTTAAGTTCTGTTCATTTTTGAGCAGTATATAGCGGCTATTCTTTAACACGTCATTTTTACGCACCTCTCTTCGACGAACCTTATCAATAGCTTCGTTGAGGTACTTTATTAAATGAAATTTGTCATGTACGATTTAAGCATTAGGAGTTTTACGTTCAATGGATTGCATATAAGGTTTCCACATATCCATACTTACAGTATTTATGTTTTCTAACTGGGTTTTTGTAAAGGTCTTATCTAGTAACTTTTCTGTTGATGCTGTATCCCTACCTTCTCCAACTTCCAGTATCACACCACTCTTGGGGTGAGAGATTACTGTAACGTATTTGTGACCTTTATGGAAGGATTTCTCATCGATACTGATATGTTCAAAAGGGACAAGCGAACAATCCCTTCGTTCCATTCCACGTTGAGTACAGCGATGCATGATACGGTTCACCAATCGAAAGCTACAGTTCAGATACTCTGCTGTTTTAGTCTGATTCTTTGTTGCTTTAAGCAACTCAATAACCTTTACCTCAAAATTAAAAGTATGCCTATCATGCTTATCTGCCCAGCCAATCGAGATGCGCCTTACTTTCCCGTCTTCACAAAGCACCCGTGGAATACGACAACGCACGTATGATTTGTAATGAAGTATGTCCAAATGACGCCAAACACGAACTTCTGTATGATCATATAGTTTAGCTGGAGTTAAGTGTAATGGGTCTTCGTAGTAGTCAGAAACGTACTCAACATCAAGAAAAACTTCTTGATCCTTATGATTGCTCTCTATATTGGTGATGACCCATTCATCTCCAAAATCTAGCAACAAATTGAAAAAATCTTTTGTGAAATTCATACCCCAAAATTAAAATTTCCACTATATTTGCAGTAGAACCAGAAACTAAATAGAATTTTACATAAAAATTTAATTGATATCAGCATGAAGAAATGATTACCCACTGGATAAACACAAGGAATTTTCTTAAAAACACTCATATCCCACAAGCTGTAATTATTATCTTTCATACAGAATTATCGGTAACTTTAATTAAAATTATTATCGGATGAAAAAAAATCTATTCTTATTCGTAATCCTGGTTATAGCCATTTCAAAACTATACGGACAAAATTATTATGTAATTAATTTTTCAGGAACCGGCGCTTCACCGGAAACTGTTCTCGTTGAAAACCTGACAGAAGGCACAAGTGTCAACATGCAAGGCACCGATATTCTTCATCTAAATCTGGTAGTGGGAGTTCAGGAATTTCAAGTACAAAATAACAGCTTGAAAATATACCCTAATCCTATACTTAATCGCAGTAATTTTGAGTTTACTAATACCCAACAAGGCAGAGTAAATATTCAACTTTTTAATACAGAAGGAAAGTTAATACATAATTATAGCAGAGACCTATCTAAAGGGATACACAATTTCCAAATTACTGGACTTCCTCGCGGGGCATATCTCATAGGTATTAACACACCAGAGAATCACATAACAGGACGTTTTGTATCAATGAGCAAATCATATACAGATTTTTCTCTTATCCACACTGGTGTAACACCTATTGATGTAAACCAAAGCAAACAAATAAGCACTGGGAGCAATACCAAGTCAAACAAGGCAATTGTAAACATGGACTATACAGCTGGTGATGAGCTTAAATTTACCGGTTATGCCAATGGATACGCTAACAGCTCTGTATATGCATCACCCACAGGAAATCAGTCGATCATTTTTAATTTTGTACTTCCCTATTACCGAATAACAGGTCATGCTGTAACAACTGATTTGCCAAGTTTTGTTAATGTGATGTTTTCTGTAAAAGATGAAGATTTTAATGTGGTAGATAATCTATCAATTTCTAACTTTATTCTCTCCGAAAATGATGTTACTGTTAATCCTGACCAATCATATCCATACCTTCACACATTAAGTACAATGCCGTATAAAGTAAAAACAGTATTGATGATTGATAAAATTGCCAGTGATGAAAATGAACTTAATAACATTAAATCAGCAGCATTGTCAATGATAAACAACATTGGAGACAATCAGGAATTTGCTGTTTATACCTTCTCAAATACCCCCTTATTATTACAAGACTTTACAGATAATACCAGTTTATTGACAACAGCAATAAATAACATTAGCTTAGGCAGTGGATTAAGAGACTTATATGCATCATACATTACCGGAGTAAACGCATGGGATGATATATATACTACAGATCTTGTCCAAAAAGGATTTCTGGTTATGTTAACCAGTGGTGATGACACTCAATCCTCTGCAAGCCTCCAACAAGCAATTGACGCCAGAGGTCAAAAATCAACTTACATCATCGGCCTGGGAGACAATTATACTCCCGATGTACTCAATCAGCTGTCAAATCCTGCTCCCTGTCATACTGCTGAATCTGTAAATGAATTACCCCAGATTTTTACTGACATTGAAAATGAAATTACTCTATACGGCAACAGCTTTTACTGGCTGAATTACATGTCTCCCAAACGCTCGGGCACACATACATTAAAGGTGGAAATTGAAGACAACACAAACACAAATACAGATGCATACTATCAGGCAGATTTTAATGCTGATGGTTTTGAATCTGTCACATCCGGTGTATATGTCAACACCACTCCTTCTGATTTATATGGAATTGACGAGCTGACTGTACAGGCCAATGACCAGGTAAATCTGGATGCTGTCACCTATGGAGCAAACCAGACTCCTGTTTACACCTGGAGTGCTGATAATACAGCCCTTGTTACAATCAATCCTGATTCCGATTTCTTCAACAAAGCTGAGTTAAATTTTCCCGGTATGGGAGGAACAACTAACATCACCGTAAATGACATTGCAAACTCCTATTCTAAAAATATTTCTTTAGAAGTATTAGGGACACCCACATTAACAACTGACACGGTTTTCAACATAACCTACACAACTGCAACATCAGGTGGTAACGTAACTGATAATGGTGGATCTTCAGTAACAGAACGTGGAGTATGCTGGAGCACCAGTCAAAACCCGACTATTTCAGATAATCACACAACAGATGGTACTGGAATA
>JAQIBY010000021.1 GCA_027858835.1 Bacteroidales bacterium
TGAATTCTGTTATAAGTTCAATCGCAGATACTTTAAAGAAGCCTTATTTGGTAGGCTTTTAGTGGCTGCTGTTAGTAATAAAAATGAATTTAGGTACAAACACGGATAATCATATAAAATTTAATAGTACGAACTTCCCAAACTATAGTGTCCAACGGTTGCGCTATGAATAGTTGCCGATTTCGAAGCAATGCACTTTCAATTTAAGATGAAGATGAAGCGAGCTACAAATCTTAATATTACTACCATCTCGGCAATTATTTATGAGCGTGTGTTATAGCCATGTGCTTTATCTTCTGTCATTTAATTGTCAGTTTTCATTTTTCCCTTTCAATTCAGCCCTCTTTGGGCAAAGTGAAATAAAATGTTGAGCCTTTCCCTTTTTCACTTTCAGCCCAAATTTTGCCTCCGTGTTTTTCAACAAATTCTTTGCAGAGTATCAATCCCAATCCGGTTCCTTTTTCCTTATTAGTGCCCGATGTTGAATATGTTTGGTCTAATTTGAATAATTTTTCACAATTGACTTTTGAAATTCCTACTCCTGTATCGCTTACTGAAACCAGTAGTTCGTTTTGTTTTTCCTCAACAGAGATGCTGATTTTTCCTTCCGGATAAGTGAATTTTATTGCATTCGATATCAGGTTTCTCAATACAGTGCTTATCATGTCTTTATCCGCAAAAACAGGTGCATTGGAAGGAACTATTTTAGATAGACTAATCGACTTTTGTACGAGTGTCCCGCTTAATAAATGTTCTGTGTCTTTAATAAGTTCAATTAGTTCGAAATGTTCTGGATTGAAGTCCATTCTGCCCGTTTGCGATCGCGACCATTCCATCAGGTTCATCAGCAAATCCATCGCCTGTTCTGAAGCTTGTTGTATAATTTCTGCATATTCTTTGATTCCGTCGTAGTCTTTTTTGTTGATTTGTTCAACAAGTATTTCGCTAAAACCCATAATTCCATTAAATGGGCTCTTGAGGTCGTGAGCAATAATGGAGAAGAATTTGTCTTTAGTGGCGTTGAGTTCTATTAATTTATTGCGAGACTGTTTTAGTTCTACATGAGTACTTACCCTTGCCAACAATTCTTCCTTATAAAAAGGTTTTGTAACATAATCAACACCCCCGGCTTCGAAACCGTCAACTAAATCGTTGCGTTGAGCTTTAGCCGTAAGAAAAATAACGGGTATTTCTTTCCGTTTTTCATCAGATTTAATCCGTCTGCATACTTCAAACCCATCCATTCCTGGCATCATTACATCAAGTAAAATTAAGTCGAATGCATTCTTTTCAAGGATTTTTAATGCACTTTCCCCATCAAGAGCAACTGCAATTTTATATCCGTTTTCCTGAAGGACGTTACCTGCTATTTTCAGATTTTCCCTATTGTCGTCAACTACTAAAATATGTGCACCATTTGTCATAATAAAATTATTAATTTGTAAAATTTTTCAGTTTATTTATAATATCAGGGAAATCTGCCAACAGCATTTGTAATGCTTCTGTATTAATCATCTCGATATCATTCAGAAGTTGTGTTGAATAATTTGCCAGAAACTCAAAGTTGTATTTGCTGGAAATTTGTTTCAGGTCGTTGGCAAAGTCCTCGATTTCAAACAAGACATTTCCGTCTTTTACTTCTTCCCATTTGGGCATAAAATCGGCCTGAAGGATTGTTACTATTTTGGAAATATTAACTTTTACATGTCCAGGAATATCGTTAAGCGATAAAGCCGTGGCTTTTTGTGCTAATATTTTTTCGCCTTCTATTTTTGAATACGCCAAATATTTCATCAATTCGTTTTGCAATTCGCCTTTGCTAACAGGTTTATACAAAAATCCATCGAAATTTTTTGTTATTTCATCATTCATATTATTCGAAACTGATGCAGTAAGGGCAATAACAGGTATATGTTTTGTGTCAGGGTTTGTTTTAATCCTTTCGGCAACCTGATAGCCGTTGAGGTCAGGCATTCGTATATCCAACAAAATTAACGATGGAGTTGTATGTTTAAGAATTTCAAGAGCCATTTGTCCATTGTCGGCAGTAATAAACTGTAGGCCTAAATCGGAAAGCAAAATCTCAACCATCTCAATATTCGATATCACATCATCAACAATCAAAATGGCAGCTTCTTCAAAAAGGATATTTTCAAGCGTTTCAAACTTTTCTCTTTTCACAAGAAAGGCATCGCAAATCTCAACATTAGGAATTTTTAATGTAAATACAGAGCCTTTGCCTTCTTCACTTTCAAGGGCGATTGTTCCACCCATTTTTTCTGCCAATCGTTTTGATATGGCTAATCCCAGTCCGGCACCTCCATATTTGCGGTTCGATTGCCCAGACTGCTGACGAAAAACATGGAAAATTAAGTCTAACTGTTCATGTGCAATACCAATACCCGTATCAGCAACGTCAATAGTCAATGTTCCACTCTTTTCATTTGCATGCTCAAAGTATAGTTTAATTCTTACATAGCCTTTGTGTGTGAATTTTGTTGCATTGCCCACTAAGTTGAATATAATTTGTTTTATTCTTATTTCATCCAACATTAAGGCATCCGGAAACGAATCGTCCACTTCAACAGATAAAGCAACTCCTTTTTTCTGTGATTTTTCAAAAAACAAAAGTTTTATTTCATTTATAATATTAATGGTGTCAACGGGCTGTGTTGATATTTCAATTTTATTGGCTTCAATTTTCGATAAATCCAAAATATCATTTAACAGCGACATGAGCAAATTGCCACCATTAAGAATTGATTTCACCATATTTTTTTGCTGTTCGTTCTCCAATTTATGATAAAGAGCTTCACTAAATCCCAATATCGCGTTCATTGGAGTTCGAATCTCGTGACTCATATTTGCCAGAAATTCGCTTTTTGCTTTATTGGCATCTTCTGCAGCAGTTTTGGCTTCTTGTAATTGATTTAACGACTGTAATCGTCCTTTCACATTAACTAAAAGTTCAATAAAAAAGGTAAGAATAATTCGTTCACTTGAAGAATAATTATGTGCAGTACGCACTGAATCAAAACCTACAAAACCAATTAAAATACCCTTATCCATCATGGGTAGGGTTAATAAGCTTTTTATAAACTGAGGTTCTAATATTTCTCTAAGTGAATCGCCAACAGGCAATTCCTGTACATTGGCGATATACATTTCGTTACCTTGTTTATGTTCAAAAACCCATTGAGGTATAGCATCAAGTGGAACATCCTGCAGGTTTTCTATCTCTGGCACTATTTCATTTGCACACCACTCAAAAGTATTCGATGTTGTATTTTTTATAAAATCATAATCAAAAATATAAGCACGATCGGCATGTACATATTCTCCAATTGCTTTTAAAGCATTTATTATTTCTTTTGAAAGATTCTCTATCGGAATATTAATAAACTCCTTAGCTATATGAACCAAAAATTCCAAGGTGTTTTGAAACTCTTTTTGTTCTGTAATATCTTTTATTGAACCATCAATTCTGATAACTTTCCCCTGTTCATTTTTAACCGGCAAATTGGTTTCCTGTATCCATCTAATTTTACCCGACTTACTCACAATTCGATATTCTGCTTTACTGTTACCGTTAACCGGAAGAAATTTATTAGTCTTTTCAACAATGCGTTTATCTTCAGGATACACAGCCTTATGAAATAATTTACTGTCAGAAATAAAATCTAAAGCGCTTATTTCAAATAGTTTTTCTATGGACGGGGATACAAACAATACTTGTTCGCCGGGATAAGCTATTGACCAAATTACGTCATTAACATTATTCAAAATATCTGTTAATTTTTGCTTTGATTCTTTTAATTCTTCTTCAGCATGTTTGCGCTCGGTGATATCGCTCAAAGAAGTAACTCTAACAGCTTTTCCTTTGTAGTGCATCATTTTTCCTTGTAACATGCACGGAAACGTGGTACCATCTTTTTTTATTGCTAATGCTTCATAAGGTTGTTCGTATCCGGCAAGTATAGTATTCATTACTATTTCTCTGTATTCGGGAGCAATCCAATCAGCACCTTTTCTTCCAATTGCTTCTTCATTTGAATATCCAAACTTCTTTTCAGCACTAAGGTTTTGTTGGATACATATGCCTTTTTCGGAAAGGAAAATACATTCAAAAGCAGCTTCACTTAATCCGCGATATTTTTCCTTGCTCTCCTCAATTTCTTGCTCGGCCTGTTTACGCTCGGTAATATCCTCGAATATAGCCGAAAACTCATCTTTTTTGGAATTGTAAGCAACAACAGAATAATACTTTTTACTTTGTTTATGATACATTTCAAATGTAATCGGATTCCTTTTTTTTACTACTTCACCAAATGTTTTAAACCATTCCGGCTCGGTTCCGGGCAGCATTTCGGATACTTTTTCACCAATCGCAGTTTCCTTTTTCAAAGCAGTAAATTCTTCATATACCCGATTCATATCTTCATATATACAATCAGACATGTTTCCGTTTTTATCATATATCGCTTTACAGAAAACAATACCCACTGACATTTTATTAAACAAACCGTCAAATTTTTCTGAGCTTTCTTTTAGTGCTTGCTCCACCTGTTTACCTGCCTGTTCGGCAGATAGGCGCTCGGAGGAATCTTCCTTTAAAATTTCTTTTAAGGAATCGTACTTTTGCTGTAATTTCTTTAACTCTTTTATGAGTTCTTCTTTGGATTTGTCTAAGTCATTCATAATAATACTCCTTTAAAAACGCTGAATGTTAATATGTTGGTGTCTTTTTAGCATTGGCTATAACGGTGGCGGTATGGTTAGTTGCCGATTTCGAAGCACTTTCCTGTCAAGTTACAACTACTTTTGATACGAGCTGTGACACTCGAATACCCACTACACCGGCAATTAACTATACCGCGT
>JAQIBY010000009.1 GCA_027858835.1 Bacteroidales bacterium
GGCAGAGCGCGTTGACAGTCGGTGCTGCCTTGTCTTTTTTGCTTCCTTTTTTGACTAAGAAAAAAGGAAAAGTAAAACAGCAAAATAATTTTGGGTCATACATTGTACAAAATAGGAATTTGACGCATACATGCTTTTGGCGGTGTTTTTGCTCACGAAAAAATATATTCTAAGAAAAATGCAAATCTCTATCAAACTGCCGGAATTGTTTCTGCTTAATTCCGGCATTTTTTGTATTTTTACTTCATGACAAACAAAACAAAACCAATCCGTATTGCTGCACCTGCATTTATTACTTTAATGAACTGGTTTGCGGGTGTCATGGCAATTATTTTCGCCATGAATGGCATGCTGGTCGAAGCTGCGCTATTCATCATCGCCGCTTCTGTATTCGATTTCTTTGACGGAATGGTCGCCCGATTATTAAACGCACAATCTGAACTGGGAGTACAACTTGACTCCCTTGCTGATGCAGTTTCATTCGGACTGGCACCCGGCTTTATTATTTATCGACAACTTTCAGAAAATCCTGAAATTGCTCCGGTTCTCACTTATATTGCATTCATTCCGGCTGCCGCTGCGGTATTACGACTTGCAATTTTCAACACAAAAAATCACAATGAACAAGATTTTTTCGGATTAGCTAGTCCGGCATTTGCACTTTTCATTGCCGGCATAACACTTAGCATCGAGCTGAGCAGTCATCAACAGCTTACTGATTTTTTCCAAAGCGGCACATTCTGGATTACCTGCGCGGTGATTTGCTCTGTGTTAATGCTCCTTCCTTTGCGGATGTTTTCACTAAAATTTAAACACTTGAAATGGAAACAAAATGAATATCGCTACATTTTTCTCTTAATTTCTTTTGCAATATTTCCATTTTTACAAATTATAACATTACCTTTGGTCATTGTGCTGTACATACTGATATCAGTTTTGTATCACATTAATTATAAGAACATTAAAACGTTTTAAATATGAAATTTTTAGCAGAAATTAATGTCATGCCGCAAAAAGCACTGCTCGATCCACAAGGAAAAGCCGTAAATAACAGCATGCACAATATTGGATTTAAAAGCGTAGAAAACTTACGCATTGGCAAACATATTGTCTTTGAAATTGAAGCAGAAACTAAAAAAGCTGCCGAAGACAAAGTGAATGAAGCCTGTAAAAAAATACTCACAAATCCGATTATGGAAGATTATGAGTTTACGTTAAAAACATTATAAATCCAGCATAATATGAATGAACGGCAGGCTAATTAGTCTGCCGTTTTTGTTTTATAATTCTTCTGCAAATTTAGTGTGTAATAATCGAATTATTACTGTTGAGTGAGAATTAAGAATTAGTTTAGCCTTACAGCATGCTTGAACTTTCTATGATTTTGCGCCTTGGGCTGATGTGCTAAAGTTCTAATGCCGATTAACCCCGTCATTTATGTCGGGGTTTTGAGGCGAAATATAAAATAGAAAGGGCTTTAGCCCTGAATTGAACTTTACTCGAAGCGCAACTCAAAGGCGCACCTCGAGTAAATAATATCAGGGCTAAAACCCATTTATTCTTTGTTTTTTTTGCTTACCCTGACCTAAAGATCTGGGTTAAGCGGTTGTTCAAGAGCCTCTACATCGTTTACATTAGAACTACTTATTTTGATTTTTTCGATCAGCTTGTGGAATTAAACACTTTATTTTAATTTTGATAGTATCTTTTAACAAAGAAAAATACAGTTTTGACCGATATTGTTCATCTCGAAAACCATCACTAACATTAGCCTCCCTGTGTAATAAGAAAGCTGTTAAGCCTTTGAGTTAAAACACAAAAGATCGCTCAGGCGCTTCAAACGAAAAATCAGATGGAGACTAAAACAACCAAGATACAAGACAACTTAAAAGCAGTTTTATTACTAACAATTGACTAATACAAGCTGTTAAAATACCATGTTAATGCAAGTGAAAAGTTCATTGGGTGCTAATTAAAATATCACAGCAGAAATTATCAATACTGTGATTTTGCATGCTTTAAAAACTTATATCTGACACCGATTTTAAAATTATAGCCACTGTAAGGAATACGATTAAAAGGTATTTCATATTCCTCAAGTTCTGCAGGAGTAGGATCAACCCAAAAACTCTCAAGTACTGTTCCTTTAGTTAGCATAAGAGTCCCCTTAGTATAACCAACTTTTCCAAAAACACTTACATTTTTATACACATTATAACTCATGCCAAAACCTGCTGTAAAGCCATAACCAAATCCCGAATATTCCCATTTTTCATATGTTTTACCCCAGACAATATTCCTTTCATAATTAAATGATTGTGACCAATGATTGTGCTTTATTTTAGTGTAATATGTATCTGCCGAAACATATAATTCCGGCTCAAGTTTTTTCAATGGATATTTTATAGCAATACCTAATGATAGCTTTTGAAAATTGTATTTTAATTCGTCAAAATAAACACTTCTAGAAGTCAGCTCCCCCTCTTTATAAAGGCAAGAGACACCTTCACCAACAAATTTAATGGTGTCAGATAGATTGATATAATCATAAGCAAAATGCACTTTTAAATAATCATTCATTTCATATCCTATTGCGACACCTAATAATTGATTCGTATAAAAATTATGTTTATTCACTTGTTCCGTATAATCAGCTCCTAAATCTTCACGGATAAGGATCATAACCGTAGAATCCTCAAGCTCAAAATACGATGTATCTATTGGTACACCAGCATATCTGTTTCTAACAAAATCGTTAAAATCATCTGGAAGCGTAAATGTTTCATTTGAATGATTACTCCCGTAATAGCCATCAATATAGAACTGGCTATGTGCTGAGATGGTTACAACAAGAAGTATTATGCTAGTTATGCTAGTATTAAAATTCATAAGTGTTTTGCGTTTTAATAATCTTTTCAGTCAAGATCGTGTTGTTTGTTATGTATTTGCAAAAATACATGCCCGGTTTATGATTGAAATTATTTACTTCAATTTGATAACAACCTTCACTTATACACTGATCAAATACTGTTTCAACTAAACGACCGTAAGCATCAAATATTTTAATAACAACTTGTCCTTCTTCAGGTTGATGTATTTTTATATTAAACATTTCACCTACAGGGTTTGGAATAACTTGCATTGATGCAGATTTTCTTACATTAACGATTACCTCTGGTTCATCACTCATTTTTTTATAATTAATCTGCTCACAAGGCTTAACAATGCTACCTGCCTGCGCTACAAATTGACCTTCTCCTGTTTCAAAGCCGTCTTCAAGAATAACTTGATTACAGGCAGACAACATTACATCATATTCATTGATCGCTGTATTTGCTGCACCTTTTAACCGAATAGTACCTGCAATAAATTCACGCCAATTATGTTCAACAAAGATATTAGCGGGTAAACAAATACCACTAGTAGAAGAATAGGAATTAGTATATTCGTTATTGTATAAGAAATCCTCTGTATTCATTTCAGAATCGCAATCAAGTACTATTAGTCTTATCGTGGTTTGTTTATAACAAGAAGTAGCATTGTTATCGGAATAATCTAAACCCTGCAATTTAGCCCTCACATAATTAATCCCCTGAGATAAGTCATGTTGTGATGACAAATCAATGTCTGAATATAATGAAGCATAACCGCCTTGACCAAGATACATTTCTTCTCCAAAGTATTTTCCACTTTCCGTATTTGAATATGTCCACCATGAGGATTCCTCAGCATTATAACATGAACTACAAATATTATCATTCATATTAAGCAGGAACTCATATCTTAAATTAACCAAACAAGCATTGCCATTTCCATCATCCCATGGAATAATTAACCTCTGGTTTTGTATATAATCCTGAAAGTATGTTATGCGCAAATCAGTAATGCAATCATCGGGAGATCTAATCTCCTGGTTTCTTGTTATATCCATTGTACAACTATTACCATCCATAACATGTAAAAACGTACGATAGATTCCATTTGAATTATAAGTAATAGTCCCCAAATTATGGGTAGGGTTTGTAGTATTGGCAATGTCACCAGACTCTCCACCCACGGGCGAAACTCCAGTATATTCGTCATTTAAGAATGCCCAATGCAAATAGTATGGAGGAACTCCCCCTGTTACATTACCAGTATAACTAATTTCAATTTCATTCGTTTCTTCATCCAGATATGCAGGATTACTTGGTGTTTGGGTAATATTTACATTAAAATCGCCACATGGGTCAGGATCTACTAGAGAAACAACAGGGCATGAACAGCCACCATAGAAAATAATTTCATCATATAGATCTCGTATTTCCAAGCTTACCTTTGGTTCATATGTACCATAATCTTGATAAGTATGTAAAAAATCAAAAGGAGGCATAGAAGACTCATTATCTTCATAAAGTTGATCCCCAAAATCAACAGTACAGGTCATATCATAAGGATCATGATCACCCGTATAAAGTACTAAAAAACTCGCAGTTTTGTCCAATAGCTGATCAGCATAACAAATCAAATCATTACTATTCTCATCATATACACTCATGTAATTGCTTTTAATCATGCTTCGACTTCCGTCAGTGTTTGTCACTGTTAAACGAACATCGAACAAACCTGAAGTTGAATAACTAACCTGTGGGTTTTCTAAATTTGATGTCTCAGGATATCCACCTTCAAACTCCCAAAAGTAAGTATCTATCTCACCTAACGACTGGTTAATAAAAGTAACCGTTTCTCCTGCATTGATTATAGAATTATTTGCGGAAAAATTTGCAACGAGCTCACCTTCTCCTACAATGTTCATATAGTTTTCTTTTGTTGTTGTAAGTGTTTCTCCTTCTTGCTCATTAACCTGAAGACTTACATCATATGTTCCAACGGTACTATATGTTACCAAAGGATTCTCATCCGTTGAATATGATGGAGTTCCTCCTTCAAATGTCCAATAATATGATGTAATATTATTTCCGGAACTTTCATTTTGAAATTGAACAGTCTGACCAGTACTTGCATACTGAGCATCTGAGCTAAAATCGCTGACAAGATCCAAGTCTGCAGAAAAATCTATGTTATAAGTTGATGTTTGATTTAATGTTTTGTCAAGGTTTAATTTTGACACAATTATTTTATCACCGGAATTCACTTCAACATTAAATGTATATGTCAGGTTTTCCTGATCTAAATTAAATTCCTGAACACTACCTTCAATAAAATTATTATTCGCGTCCCACTTTGAAACAATGAAATTGTGCACACCGCATTTCCCGTGTTCAGGAATAATTTTACATAATACACTGATATTTCCAGGATAAATAAATTCTTTCTTGTAAAGACTCATCCCAGTGTAATTATAACTAGCACCTTGTCCAAACAATTCGTCATGCATTTCATAATGGTTAGTTATTTCTAGTTTAGAATAATCAATTGTATTTGTAATAAACGCTTTTTTATGATAAACTTCTTTCACAAAATCAACTAGTAATTCATTGAAATGATTATAATCGCTTGTCTTAGTTAATGCAGTTTCAAATAAATTTTCAATACTTGTTTCATACAGATTATCATCAGTGACAATCTCAGGTGGAACATGGGTATCAATTTTCTGCATAAGTTCTTTAAAAACAGCAATGTGATCAATCCCACATTTTTCATGTATAAAATAAAAAAACAATCCTAAAGAATATATTTGAGGATCATCTGGGTTTGTTTTCCATATAAATCCATCCGAATAAACACTTGGAGGATCTTCTAATAAACCATCAACAAACATTGAAAATTTCGTCGCTTGGTTCAATTCTATATCTGGGTATGCTTCTGCCTGTGCCATAACAGCAAGTCCTTCAATCATCCAAGAAAAACGACCATCATGATATGCACTGTTGACGAAATTTTCGCTTTGAGAATGCTCCACCCAATGAAAGGTCTCATGTGCAACTAGGGGTTTTAATAACCAATAAATATTCTGATATGGTGAAGAAGCACTTAACAAATTTGGATACTTACTTCTAAATGTAAAAGTGCTGCTGTTAATTGAATAATTAGCGGTATAACATGCTCCAGCATTTTCTGATATTTCCTTATTAAAATAAGTAATTTTGTTTTCACTAGTAGAAAAAGTAACATAAAGAGGAATTACATTATCATCATCAACCAACCCCTCTGGGGTTATATATTTTTGATAATACCCAGTCCATTTTTCCATTACTTCATCAAATGTACTCTTCATTTGCGATACATATAAATTCATATCCAATTCTGAATCAAAACTCTGCTCCAAATAATGAATTTCAAGTGTATCATTTGTCCCCGCAATGGTATGGGTTGCATCAATTTCTTCGGGAATGAGAACGACATCTTGTATTAATTGCCATACTCCATTTTGGTCTTCATATTTTATTAAGTACATACCAGAAATTAAGTTGATTTCTGATAATTGAAGTTCTGCTCCCTGAATCGTAACTGGTATATTACCACTTTCATAAACAAGTTCAACATTATTAATATTTGAGCCCGTTGACTTATAGATATTAAATTTTGTATTTACACCAAGATTTGAAAAATCTGTAAAAACAAGTTTTGTGTCATTATGTGCTATATCATAATAGTAACACTTTCTTAAGTCTTGCGGTGTTGCATCAATTTCTTCAGTTCCTTGATATATTCTAAAAATATCACTTCTTTCATTCGTAGAAGTGTAAATGTTCTTATAAAAACAACTTACCCCAATCCAATTTTGAGTTTTATAATTTATTGAAAGATAATATAACGATTTTTGATTATTCGAAAATTCAACAATAAAATCACACTCTTCCCCTTGTATTTCAATAATACCCTCATACTTGATTTGATAATGACTACTATAAAAATAAAACTCATCCGAATTTGGTTTTTTATATTTTTTACCAGGAATTTGATCCATAACCGTATCCATACTCATTATATGAACATTCTGATCAAGCATCCACAGCCGCCATTGTGCAAGTATTTTGGTTTTTGCAATTTGTGGTAGCTCGCCTTTGCCCATTTCCCGCATCAGGTAATTAAAATCCTCATAACGAAAGAATTTTCCATTGTATTGGGCAATGACTCTTTCATCAGCATTTCTTGTAAGCTCATAATAAAAATCACATTCCGGCAACAAACGATTAAAGGTTTCATTATCGCTTATGTGATATCTGTATTTTTTGGCGTTTTCAAAATAATGTGCAACCCCTAGCTTGCCCAAATATGATTGAAGGCCGGAACAAGCTTCTGCTTTTGCAGTATCGAAATCGTAAAAATACATATCATTCACATCAGAGAGATGGTAATATCTATGATGTTTCTTCGGATTTACAATTTCATAATCAATTTTTGAGGTATCAAGAAAAGGAGTTCTCTCTTTAGGGTAGTATTGAGCACTTGCATTTTGCCAGCATACAAATAGCAAAGCAAAGCATGTGAGTTTTATTAAATATTTTGTTTTCATTATTTCAATTGGTTTTCAAGGTTTGTGATTCTCTTCTCCTGCTCAATAATGTACAAACTTAATTCTTCAACTTTTTGTAAAAGCTTTTTATTCATTTCACCGAGGTCAACTCCATTTTCCGCAACCTCTTCTTCTGTAGGAATTCCTGGCAGATGCTTATTCATTGTAATAAACGATTCGAGCTCTGCTAGTGACATTAACTCATAATCGTCCTCAAAAACATAATCACACCATCCATTCAAATCGTTTGCAATCAATTTACATGCACGCATACTTCCTTTTACATCCAATTTATGCCGCGGACTTACAGTTCCAATACCAACATTTTGACTTGAATCAACCGCGATGACATATTTTTTCTTAACCCGATCATATAATCCAAGTCCAGTATTAGTCATCGCTGCACCAGTGTACCACTCCCATTGGTAATTAGTTTCTGCATTTTCAATTATTATGGCCGGTCCAACTATTTTAAATGTCGAACTACCTTCAAAATTAGCATTACCTTTAACATGAAATTTTGCTGCTGGCACATCCGTCCCTATCCCAACATTTCCTCCAGCCTTTACAGTTAAAGACCGATCCAACCCGCGTCTCAAAATAAAATCACCAGCATCGTTAAGGCTTAGTGTTGTTCCTGCATTTAATAGTCTTAAATCGCCAGCCTCTTCATTTCGTATGATGGCATTTTCTGAATACGATTCAATGAAAAGCCCATCGTCTTCTCCTTGTCCGGAAAAGTGGTTTGTAAGTTGAAGTGTGCTTTTCGAGACAGGACCTGAAACGATTCCATCTTTTGTTTTAATTGGATCTTTAATTATCACATATGGATCAAATATCTCCTCTGAATGTATATGCAAATTACTCGTCGGATTCACCGTTCCAATACCAAGATAGGAGGGGTCGTAGGTGAGTACCATGTCGTAATCAGAAAGACTAGTATTATCGGCAGAGTTAAAGAAATATAATTTTCCAGCCTCACTATACTTACGCCCGAATTTCATATCACCACTTTGTGTATTTCCACCAACATACCAAGGAGTTTCTCCGGTTTGCCCAAAAAGATTCAGTTGCCCAAAAAGAATGATTGCAAATAATGCAATGCATTTTGGCATGTAATTGCTTGTGTTTTTCATAGTCTGGTTTGTTTGATTTTTAAACTGTCTGCACAAATGTATTCATTAAAATGTAAATATAGCAACAATTAATGCAAAAATTCTGATGTATTTTTATGATCACGCGGAAACTGCATGTGGATTAAGGCATTGCTCGTATGTTTTTTTTTCGTAATATTGCAAATAAAAACAGAATGAGACACAAGACTTTTTTCAAGCTGTTTCTTTTCCATTGCTTTTTTGCATGTCTTATGCTGCATGCTCCAAAAATCTTTTCTCAAACCTTTTTTGGTGAAGCAGAAGCAATAACAATCGATGTTGTTGATTTAAATAATGTTTACTCGGTGGACATGGACAATGATGGGGATCTGGACATCGTATCGGGCAGTTTTGAGGACAATAAAATTGCCTGGTACGAAAACGACGGCAATGGAAATTTCAGCGCACAGCAAATCATTTCAAATTACCTTACACATTTATACCGATTTTACCCCATGGATAAAGATTGTGATGGAGATGTGGATTTTCTGGCAGAATATGATTATTCAGATTCTGGCTTTTCATACGCATGGTTGCAAAACAACAACGATTTTTCAAGCCAATGGGATGTGGAACCGGCCGTTGATCAATCAGACCTACACGATTTCTTTGAGATTCAGGGTGACCCGGTTATCGACGATACAAGACGCTATTTTAATTTTTCCGATTACAACGCAGATGGCATCATGGATTTTGTCAATCCGTATTTTTACATACAGGGAAATTGCCAATGGGGGGCCTTTGATTCAATCATAACAACACCTGTCAATGTGGATATTAATTTCCTGGAATTATGGAAGATAGACGTTGACGGGGATAATCTCGCCGATTATGTTGCTTCTGGATGGAGTAGTCCTTTTTTGGGTTATGCTTCGCAGGTTTATTACAAAAAAAATCTGGGAGGTGGGCTGTATCAAAACTGGGAAGTATTGGTCGGCAATATAGCTGACTGTGAAACTGTTGCATTGGGAGATATTGATGGGGATGGGGACATTGACCTTGTGGCAACAGCTTATAATGCAGATCAGGTAATTGCATATTATAATGACGGGAATGGAGCATTTTCTAATCCTGAGATTATTTGCAATACCATTGACCGGCCACAGCTTGTGTATTCTGAAGATATGGACAATGATGGGGATGATGACATCATCGTGATAGGAGAACATGATATTAAATGGATTGAATCGCATGGAGATGGTAATTTCTCAGGGACAATATTGATTGCCAATTTCTCAGATGGAACTTTCAACAACTCTGGGAGTTTTGTAGATCTTTCGTTATTCCTTTTTGACGATTATGATGATGATGGGGATCTGGATATAGTTTATGCTGACAATGTTCGTGATGAAATCAAATTTTACGAGAACTACCAGCTCAAAGTTGATGCTCAACCCATGGACACTTCCGTATGTCCGGGAGAAACACTTGTTTTAAGCATTGCGTCAGAAACTGCAGAAAGTTTTCAGTGGCATGTAAACAATGGTGCTGGTTTCTCTCCTGTCGAAGACAACGCCCAATATAGCGGTGCACAAACAGACAGTTTAAACATCATCAATGCAGGGGTTTCTTTATCAGGCAATCTGTATTTCTGCGAAATAAGCGTTTCTGCAGGCAGTACGATTTCCGATACCATCACTTTGTATGTGGGAGATACCATTCCTCCTGAAATTCTCTCATCTCCAAGTAATCAGGAAATTGGCGATGCAACAAGCTGCGAGGCATTCCTGCCGGATTACACTTCGCTAGTAGATTTTACCGACAATTGTGATCCTTCACCAACTATTGTTCAAACACCGCCTGCCGGCACAGAAATCAATGGTGCAATCAACAGCATAAATTTCACCATTAGCGACATCAGTGGAAACACAAGTGAAGTCAACATTAATGTTGCAGTCTCTGACACGACAGATCCTGTGATTGCATCTGGTCCCCTAGATCAAAATATTTCTGCGCTTGAAAACTGCAATTACATCATGCCGGATTTTTCTGGAGAACTTTCTGTCTCAGATAATTGCGATACTGATTTGGAAATCATCCAAAATCCTGCTGCAGGTACAGAAATAACGAATGAAATTACCACTGTGGATTTCATTGTGAATGACGACATGGGAAACAGCAGTTCCTACACTTTCATCCTCACAAAAGTGGACGATTCGGCTCCCGTATTTATTTCCAATCCTGATGATCAGATTCTGTTTGCAGACAACAATTGTCAAACCACTTTGCCGGATTATATTGCCATGTGCACAATTCAGGACAATTGCGACAATGATCCTTTTGTGCAGCAAATTCCCCCTGCGGGAAGTATTGTATCCGGAGCAACAAATACCGTTCAGATTTTAACAGAAGATGAAGCAGGTAATACTAACAGCATCAGCTTTAATGCGGAAGTTCAGGATACCACTCCGCCTTTGATTACTTCCATCCTGAATGACATAATTATTGGCGACTCAATTGCCTGTACTGTAAACCTGCCAGATTACACAAGTTTGCTCAACGGCTACGATAATTGCGATGATCCGTTAATCAAAGAACAACAGCCTTTACCCGGCACTTTGGTTTCAGGTTTAGATAATCTTGTAGTGCTAAGTTTAATCGACAATTCAGGAAATATGTCACAGATAGACTTTAATGTTTCTGTTGCTGACACAAGTGCGCCTGAGTTTTTAACCAGTGTGGAAGATCAGGATATCATTGCCTCTGCTAATTGTGATTATCAAATTCCTGACTTTACAGATGATGTCTTATTTACCGATCTGTGTGATGCAAATCCTAGCATAACACAAATGCCTGTTGCCGCCACAATTAGTGATGCAGAAACGCAGCTAATTCAACTTTTGCTTGCGGATGAGTCAGGGAATCAAAATCTGCATAGTTTTTATTTGAACAAACAGGACACCACTCGTCCTGAGATTCAATATGCACCGGAAAATCAAACACATTATCTGAATGCATTATGCGAATTTACAGTTCCTAATTTTACAGACTCTGTTCTGGCACTTGACAATTGCGACAATGCGCTTTCCATTGTTCAAAATCCACTTGCCGGAACGATAGTTTCTACAAATGAAGTTGATGTCCAGATTCAGGTCACTGATGATTTTGGGAATCAGGAGAATGCTGATTTTACCATAATATTATTGGATACAATTGCACCTGCCTTTGCAAACATTTTGAATGATACAATTATTGGTGATGCAGTGAATTGCGAACATGTATTGCCTGATTTTACAAGTTTAGTTGGCATTTCTGATAATTGCGATTCCGATCCACAAATAGAACAAAATCCAGCCGCTGGGACATTGATATCAGGCGTTGATAATGAAGTCACATTAATATTAAGCGACGAATCAGATAATTTCAGCAGCATGCAATTTAATGTTGCCGTTATGGACACCAGCGCACCGGAAATACTAAACACACCAGATTTACAAACTGTTTATGCAGATGAAAACTGTCAGTACATCATGCCAGATTATTCAAACTTGTTACTTGCTACTGACAATTGCTCTGATACCATTTTCATTACTCAGTCACCGTCTGCCGGCGAAATAATTTCTGATGTTTTCTCGGAAGTTATTTTGTATGCTACCGATAACTCAGAAAACATGAGTCAGACAAGCTTTAATGTGCAAATGATGGACACTATCAAACCGGAATTTGTGAATCCACTTGACAATCAATTTATTGGAGATGGAGAAACATGCGAAGCTATTTTGCCGGATTATACGCGACAAGTTGACTTCCACGATAATTGTGATGATGCGCCTGTGATTTTTCAAACACCTACTGCCGGCTCAGTTATTGGCGGCGACACAACACTCGTTCATTTAACAATGATAGACGAAAGTGGAAACAATACAACCATATCATTCAATGTCACTGTGCTTGATTTAGTAGCGCCAGAACTTAGCAATGTCCCTGACAAATTGGAGTTTTATGCTGATACCAATTGTTTGTTTATACTACCCGATTTCACAAATGAAGTTGAAATTACAGATAATTGTGATGAAAATCCTTTGTTGCAACAAATACCACAAGCTGGCAGTGAAATCAGTGGAAACATTAACACAATAATTATCACTGGTTCAGATGTGTCTGGAAATGAAATATCAGCATCATTCAATTTAAGCGTCATTGATAGCATTCCTCCTCGACTTATATGCAGCGATACCATCAGCATAAACCTCATTGGAAATCAAACCTATTATTATGTGCAAGCCAATGAAATCGATCCGATTTTCTTTGATAATTGCCATGTCGTTGAACTGACGAATGATGTCAATCATTTTGAAAGTCTCGAAGGAAATATTTTCACAATTGGAGAACATGAAATTCTTTGGACAGCAACAGATGCATCATACAACGAAACACAATGCGCATCGCGATTGATTATAAATCGACCTGAAGGCATGTTACTACCTTATGGTATTGCAATTTATCCGAACCCAAATCATGGTATTTTCACCATCGATTTTGCCGGCAATCAGATTAAAAAACTGGAGATTTACAATTCCATTGGACAAAGAATGTTAGAAACAATTCCAACGCTCGACGAAGAAACAGTTGATATTCGTGATTTTGCGTCAGGCATGTATCTTGTACGCATTCACCTTTCCAATGATATCCTAACCGAAGAAATTATTGTGGAATAGTTTGCGTAAGCTCCTCGCTGAGCGAATTTGTGCGTGTCAGCCAATCGGCTGAACAAAAACTCAATACAATATTCCGTACACCTCGACAAAATTTTTGAAAAAATGGTCAATGCTCGGTGCATCGCCCAAGGGCACGGGGAGTTTTTACATCTTAGCTTTTCACCGATATTTTGTCCCTAACGGGACATTATAAAAGAAACACATATGGGTTATTCTGCCGGAAAACTGACATGATACAAATATACAATCATCATTTTTGAAATAAGTCTGTCCCGTTAGGGACAAAATATTGGTAAGCCCGGACAAGGAACGCAGTCCGGGTGAATGAAAATGTATATAAAAATGGCTTTTGGCGATGTTTTTGCTCCCGAAAACTTTCGGGATTGCAAAAAAACAATGCCAAAAGTAAAAGGTTGATTTTCAAACGAGATAACTAAGAGTGATTCGAAACCACAAAACAAAAAAAACTATATTTCCATGCGGAATTGTTCCAAAAAGCGTTTGTCATTTTCAAAATACAATCGTAAGTCATTGATTCCGTATTTCAACATTGCGATTCGTTCGATTCCCATACCAAAGGCGTAACCGGTATATTTTTTTGAATCAATTCCGGATGCATCCAAAACATTCGGATCCACCATTCCGCAGCCCAGAATTTCAAGCCAACCGGTATATTTGCACACATTGCATCCTTTTCCGCCACAAAGCGAACATGACACGTCCATTTCTGCAGATGGCTCAGTAAATGGAAAATAAGATGGACGCAAACGGATTTTAGTTTTTTCTCCAAAAAATTCACGAGCAAAATACAAAAGGCTGTGTTTTAAATCAGCAAAAGAAACGCCTTCATCAATATATAAACCTTCAATCTGATGAAACTGACAATGCGCTCTGGCAGAAATGGCTTCGTTACGAAAAACGCGACCGGGAGTAATGCTGCGAATCGGAGGCTCCATTTCCTGCATTTCATGTGATTGCGAAGAGGAAGTGTGTGTCCGAAGCAGAACATCCGGATTTTTTTCAATAAAAAATGTGTCCTGCATATCACGGGCAGGATGCTCGGGCGGGAAATTCAACAAACCAAAGTTATGCTCATCATCTTCAATTTCAGGACCATCAGAAATGACATACCCCAAACGATTAAATATTTCAAGAATTTCACGACGCACAATTGAGATTGGATGACGACTGCCTCTGTCTTCAGGATATCCTGGACGCGTTAAATCCATATCAGAAAAGTCATCTGCCTGTGTTTCAAACTGATTTTTCAAGGACTCGAAACATTCGGTTGCCAAATTTTTCAATTCGTTAATTTGTTGTCCGTAAGCTTTTTTCTGATCTGCTGGCACATCCCGAAAGGCTTTAAACAAGGCCGGAATTTCGCCTTTTTTTGATAACATTTTCAAACGAAACGCCTCTAATTCCGCTTCATTTTCCGGATTGAAATTTAGTACTTCTTGCTTTAGTGCCTCAACTTTTTCTAACATAATGAGCGATTCTTTTTCGTGGCAAAATTAATAAAATATCAACGGAGTAATTAAAATTATCTATTTAGTGTTTGTCAATACAGTCAGTGTCTGGTTCAGAATGTTCGAGTTCGAGGCTTGCGTAGTTTTAAAAATCAAGGAGTTTACTTTTGTAAATGACTGTTTTCAAAACAAGCATAACGAAGAAATCGGACATTATGGACAGACACTATTTAGCTGCTTTTCCATCGCATGAAATTCTTTTTCTGATAGTTTTTTCATGGACAATATCAACACATCCTCAAGCGGACGATTGCGAATATCTGTTTTTACATCTGAAATTGTCTCAACAACCGGCATTCCGAGCACGACTTCGCCAAAAACAGTATATTCCCCATCTAAATGTGGGCTTCCGCCAACAGTTTTGTACAAATTCCGTTGCGCTTCGCTCAAATCAAACATATCAACACTATCTGCCTTTATCTGTGGCATCACTTGTTCTGTTAATTGAAGGTAAAGCTCATTAAACTCATCCCGATGCTGATTTCTGCGTAAAGAATCAACATGAGCAGCAAGTGTTTCATTTCCCGGTTCCTTCAATAAGCGATTGATATAGTCGCTAATTACATAAGAATTGCGCCGTTTTATTAACAAATCCAACTGAGAATCTGTCCATAAACTACCCTCAACAATATAAAACTGCGATCCGGATGAGCGTTTTTCGGGATTTACATCGTCAGCTTGTCTGGCAGCAGCCAAAGCACCACGTTTATGAAGTTTCCCTGAAACAATTTCAGCTTCAACAGTATATCCGGGACCTCCATTGCCTAATCTAGCATTTTTTTCGGCATTTTTTGATTCCGGATCACCCGCTTGAATCATAAAATCATCAATCACGCGATGGAATAATAAACTATCATAATACGCAGTATCGACCCATTTTAGGAAATTTTCACGGTGTTTTGGTGTCTCATTATAAAGTTTTACAACTATTTTTCCTTGATTTGCTTCAATTAATACCTTTTGTTCAACAGGAGCCTTTGGCTTGAAAACAGCGCAAGAGACAACAAATAGTATAAGCGGCAGAATGACAATGTATTTTTTCATATTGTTTTTTGCTTGAAAGTTAAAAAAACTTTTCTTAATATTGTAAGTCACAAAAGTAACCAATTTACCGTATCATGAAGAGAAAATCACTATCCATTTTATCGTTATTTATCTTTGCAGTAATAATTGCTTCAGTAAGCAGTTGTAAAGACCCCGTGCCGCCCAAGGCAGTTATTTATGTTGAAACTCAGGAAGGAGAACCTGTGGATGAAGCGATGGTTATCATACGCGCTGCTGATTCAGATAGCACGCACACGATGGTATATCTTGCGTCAGGTCCGAAGAAAATTTCTGACACTTCTTCCACAGATAAAGAAGGAAAAGTCAGTAAAGACTTTATGTATGAAGCAATTTACCGGGTTGAAGTAACTAAATGGGGCGATAATAATACTCCGACAAGAAAAGGTGTTGGCGTATTAATTCTGGAAAATGACAAAACCTACGAAGAGACAGTGATTATCACACCACAAACTAGCTTCTAAAACCATGAAAAAACTCAGCTTAACCATCAGTATTCTGTGCTTGTTTTCTCTATTGACACACGCACAAGTAAGTTTCGATGCAGAACATTATCCACAAACCGGGGATGTTTTTCCCATGATTTCATATTTTACAAATCCCGGCGATGATACGGTTTATGTCAGTGATTTTGGAGTTGACGCAATGATATTTAACGACATCACCATGTTTAGTGATTACATTGTTGATACAATTTATTATCATAATCCCGAAGATTATGATGCAAATGGAGATTTCCCCAATGCAACTCACATGATGCTAGACGGAAATCAAAAAATATTCATTGCAAAAAACGACAATCATGCTCAAGCAATTGGTTTCTCCGGTGATATGTTTGACATGGGAATGGAGTTTCCGATTCCTGCTGATAATCCATTAACATTGATGGAATTCCCAACAACAGACCAAACAAGCTATAATTCAGAAACAGACGGAGAATATGTAATGCCCACGCAAGCATTGCAAACAATACTTCCCCCTGATTATTATGACACATTTGCAGATAACTTTGACTCAGTAAAAATTATTATAAACATTGAAGAAATACACAATGTCCTCGGAGCCCAATCTGTCAATATAAATCTTGGCTCTGCAAGCAATGAAAATCTAAGTTGCTTAAAAGAATTTGCTGAAAACTACCGAATGATTGACATTTATGTGCGATTTATTACAACCAGCTCATGGATGCCATTAGCCAATGTACCCGGTATTAGTGACCAACTGCCAATGGATCTTCCAATGTTGGATACAACTTATACACTTAACTGGTGGACACCACAATATAAAACACCCTTAGTGCAAGCGGAAACCGACCAAGATCACACAATTATTACTGATCTGAAATTTCATTATAATGGTGAAAACTCAATACAACCACTGGCCTTAGAATCAATCGAAGTGTATCCCAATCCGGCAACAAATCAGGTAAAACTTAGTGAACTGCCTAAATCCGGAGCATCTTTAATCGTAATTAATCCTCAGGGGAAAATTGAAAAACGTTTTTCGTTAACCGGAAAGTTTATTACTTTTGCATGCGATCAACTTGCGAGTGGCTGGTACATGGTGCAAGTGCTTGATCAAAATGACAAACCGATTGCACAACAAAAATTGATTGTACATTAAAACGGTTTTGAAATTTCGGGGCATTAACTCAGTTGGCTAGAGTGTCACACTGGCAGTGTGGAAGTCATCGGTTCAAATCCGATATGCTCCACTAAAAATTTACTGGGAGCTCTTGCTCCCTTTTTTATTAATTTATAAGCATTTATCATGGATACTAAAAACAAAGGATTCAGTACTAAATTAATTCACGCCGGAGACTTCGACGATCAGTTTGGTTCAGCTGTTACACCTATTTATCAAACCTCAACCTTTGCATTTAAAAATGCAGAACAAGGCGCAAAACGCTTTAAAGGAGAAGAAGACGGATATATTTACACACGATTGGGAAATCCGACAATTCAGGCACTGGAAGATAAACTCGCTGCCTTAGAAAATGGTGTTGGAGGAGTTGCTTTATCCAGCGGAATGGCCGCAGTTTCAACAGTGTATGCTGCATTTCTAAAACAAGGAGATCATATGATCAGCACCCATGCAGTCTATGGCCCGAGTCGTATGTTGATGGAGAATTTCTTCACAAACTTTGGGATTGAATCAACCTACATGGATACACGCGATCCGAAAGATGTGGAAAATGCAATCAAACCAAACACGAAACTGATTTTTTTGGAAACGCCTGCAAATCCTACCATGGAGCTTTCAGATATCGCAGCAATTTCAGAAATTGCCCATAAACACGGAATTCTCGTTTGTATTGACAATACGTTTTCCAGCCCATACTTGCAAAAACCAATCGATTTTGGTGCTGATATTGTTTTGCATTCATTAACAAAATTCATTAACGGACATGCTGATATTGTTGGCGGCGCATTAATTGCAAAAACTGAGGAGGTTTTTAAACGCTTACAAGTAACAATGCGCAATTTTGGTGGAAATATGGATCCACATCAAGCATATATGGTATCCCGCGGTGTGAAAACATTGGCTTTGAGGGTTCAAAAAGCCACAGAAAGTGCAAAAGAAGTTGCTGACTATCTGGAAAACCACCCCAAAATTAAAAGGGTAAACTATCCGGGACTCAAGTCGCATCCACAATATGAGTTGGCAGCAAAACAAATGAAAGATTTCGGCGCCATGCTCTGCTTCGAATTAGATGGTGGCTTTAATGCAGGAAAAAAACTCATGGACACAGTGAATCTCGCATTATTGGCAGTATCACTCGGTGGAGTTGAAACGCTAATTCAACATCCCGCATCCATGACACACGCCGGAATTCCTGAAGCATCTCGCATAAAAGCCGGAATCACAGAAGGTCTGGTGCGCTTTAGTGTTGGAATTGAAGACGTTGAAGACATTATTGCAGATTTAGATCAGGCATTAGCAAAAATTTAAACAAAAAACGATATGCAAAAAAGCCTTTTTTCAATCCGGAAAAAGGCTTTTTGCTTTTCAGAAAAATGCAATGCCGGTTTCCTGTCAATGTCTGACAAAAATCTATATCTTTGCATATTAAAGCAAACGCTATGTCAAAAACAAAAAAACTCATAAAATGGTTAAAATTCCGGTTTCGAATCGTAGTGATGTCTCGTCAAACCTTCGAAGAACATCGAAAATGGAATTTTAGTCGGTTTGGGTTTATTTCATTATTGTTAGTTGGTACAATAATTATTATCGCCATTACAAGCTCAGTCATTGCATTCACAAATGTAAGAGAATTCATCCCCGGATATCCTGACAAGTCAACCAAAAAAGCAATCATTGAAAATGCGGTAAGACTTGACAGTCTGGAGCAAGAGATCTTAATTCGCGATCAGTATCTGACAAACCTCAAACAAGTACTGCTCGGCGAAAAGCCATTCAACCCTGAATTAGAAATTTCTTCACAAATACCTGATACCACAAACAAACACATTCAACTTACTGAAGATGAAAATGTGAATCTTGTTGAACCACTCTCTAAAATCACCCAAAACCACGAAAAAACTTCTGGAACGACATTGTCGTCCATGATGTTTCCACCAGTGAAAGGAGTTGTAACCAATTCATTTGACCCTGCACGCGGACATTACGGAACTGATATTGTAACCGCAGGAGACGAAATTGTTCGTGCAAGCTTGGATGGGACAATTATTATTGCAAACTGGACAATTGAAACAGGATACACAATTCAAATTCAACATAAAGAGAATTACATTACCGTATATCGACATCTGAAAAAACTCCTACACAAAACCGGCGACAGAATAACTGCCGGTGAAAGTATCGGTGTTTACGGTAACACTGGCGAAATAAGTTTCGGTCCGCATTTGCATTTTGAAATATGGCATAACGGAGTCGCAATTGATCCTGAAAAACACATTACATTTTAAATGGCTGACAAAAAACATATTGCCATACTTGGCTCAACCGGATCCATTGGCACACAATGCTTGGACGTGATTCGAAATCACAAAGATAAATTTGTGGCCGAAGTCCTTGTTGCCGGAAATAATGAACAACTCTTGATTGAACAAGCACTGGAATTTCAGCCGAATATGGTTGTCATTGCAAATGAAGACAAATATCAAGTTGTTGCCGATGCATTACAGGACAAAGACATAAAAGTATTTGCAGGGGAGTCTTCCATCGATCATGTGGTGCAAATTTCATCGGTAAATATGGTATTAACTGCCATGGTAGGTTTTGCCGGGCTAAAACCAACTTTAAAAGCCATTGAAGCAGGGAAACCAATTGCTTTGGCAAATAAAGAAACATTGGTTGTCGCCGGCGATTTAATCATGAAAGCCGTACAAAAATATCGGGTTCCGCTTATTCCCGTCGATTCTGAGCATTCTGCACTTTTTCAATGCCTAAACGGTGAACCTATGGGAACAATAAAAAAGCTGATATTAACAGCTTCAGGCGGTCCGTTCAGAAATAAAACAGCTGATGAACTTAAAGAAGTCAGCCTTGAACAAGCTTTGAATCATCCAAACTGGGACATGGGACCAAAAGTCACCATTGACTCTGCAAGCATGATGAACAAAGGGCTTGAGGTAATCGAAGCTTATTGGTTATTTGGAATTCCCGCTGACAAAATCGAAGTTGTTATACATCCGCAATCCATTGTACACTCTATGGTGGAATTCATCGACGGAAGTATGAAAGCACAACTCGGAAATACGGATATGCGTTTACCGATTCAGTATGCCTTATCTTGGCCAAACCGTATTGAAACCCATGTGGAGCCAATCAGCTTAACAGAAATCGGCAAGTTAGAATTTGAAGCACCTGACACAACGCGATTCCCAAATTTAAAACTGGCTTTTGAGGCTTTAAAAAAAGGCGGAAATGCGGCATGTGTACTAAATGCTGCAAATGAAATTGCCGTGCAAGCTTTTCTTGATAAAAAAATCCGATTTACGGATATTGCTTTTGTTAATGAGCAAGTTATGAATGCCGTTGAATTTCATAAATCTGGCACAATTGAAGATTATATTGAAAGTGATAAAACAGCGCGTGAAAAAGCTGTTGAACAAATAAACACATTAAAATTATGAGTGGATTAATTATGGCAGCTCAGCTTTTGCTGGCGCTTTCTTTTTTAGTATTTGTCCATGAATTGGGACATTTTATTGCAGCACGCGCCTTTGGAATAAAAGTGGAGAAATTCTTCATCTTTTTTGATTGGGGCGGTAAAATTTACAGCAAAAAAATCGGAGATACTGAATATGGTATTGGAATTTTTCCCTTAGGCGGATATGTGAAAATTGCAGGGATGATTGATGAGTCCATGGATAAAGAGCAAATGAAAAAACCTCCGCAACCATGGGAATTCCGTTCAAAACCGGCTTGGCAACGCTTAATTGTGATGGTTGCAGGGGTAGTTATGAATGTGATTGTGGGAGTGCTCATTTTCACTTTATCTCATTTGAATTATAGCGAAGCATATGTTGATGTTTCTCAAATCGACGAAGGAATCTATGCCTACGAATATGCTGAGCAAATCGGATTTCAAACCGGTGATAAAATCGTTGCAATTGATGGAAAAGATGTTGTTCGTTTAAACGATGTTATTTCAACCCGTTTGTATTTCGGGTCTAATGTTACAGTTAACAGAAATGGAAATCTTATCGACATTGTTTTGCCAGATACTTTGTATTCGCACGTTGCTAAAGACGGTGGTCTGCTTTTTGATTACACAAACTTCCCATTTAAAGTTGATTCTGTTTTTGCTGAATCTGCAAAAAAGGCCGGCTTACAAAAAGGGGATGAAATTATTCGACTTAATGACGCAGAAATCGCTTCCTTTGGAGACATTGTCTCTGTTTTGAGCAAATACAAGGACGATACCGTTGAACTGGAAATCATGCGAAACCATGCAAGTAAAACACTAAATGTACTTGTTGACAGCACCGGAAAAATCGGTTTTGCTCCAACACAACATGCTTATCCCATTGTCGATTACACCTTTTTCACAGCAATGAAATACGGCTGGAAAGATGCCTTTGAATCCATTCGTGCGAATGCAAAAGGGCTGGGAAAAGTGTTTAGCGGAAAAGAAAAAGCCAGAGACAGCCTGCAAGGACCAATCGGAATTGCCAAAATATTTGGAGGAACATGGAATTGGGTGCGTTTTTGGAGCATTACCGGACTCTTATCTATGGTACTTGCCTTTGTCAATATCTTACCAATTCCGGCACTTGACGGAGGACATGTTTTATTTACACTGATTGAGATGGTACTTGGCAGAAAACTTCCAGACAAATTCATGGAAACGGTTCAAATTATTGGTCTGGTTATTGTTATGGGACTTATGGTATTTGTTATCGGAAACGATATTATCAATTTGTTTTGATAATCTGACCATAAAAAACAAGACAGATCATGAAAAACGTTTTAAAAATACATTTAGTTTGCCTCCTTCTGTTAAGCATGTTCAACGGATATGCCCAATTTGATATCGACCTTTCTCCGGAGCGCTCAAAACAACGAATTCTTATTTTGCCATTTGATCCGTCAATTTATGTAAATGATGCCAGTATGATGTGGGCACAAGCCAATGGGATGTCGCATGAAGAAATTCGTGAAACTTTACGCTTAGAGCTTAATCGTCGTCTTCATATAGCAATGATTGACTCTTGTGAAAGCGTTGACATACTGACATCCTACACAAAAGAAGCTCGCAACGATTTACTCGGATTATACACTACGGTAAGTTATGAAATGCGGCGCAGCATGGCAGATAATCCTGAAGAACCGGAAAAAGAATCAGGGATATTGTCCGGTTTTTTTCATAAAAAAGAAAAAAAATATACCGATACTGTTGTCAAAGCACGACGAGTTGATGGCGAAATCCAAGGACGAAAGTATTCCACACATGACAAATATTTGCATGTCATTTATAACAATCCCGACTTTATTCCAGAACTCTGTAAGCGGAGGCGCTTGGACAAAGTGCTTTTTGTGAATCAACTTGAGATTGTCGGAAACTATGGAGATCCATACATGAGCGGCAGTTCAAAAGCATCCAGAATAATTAAAGTACATTATAGCCTTTATGATTTTAACGGACGCTTATTACACGGAGGACATGCGTCCACAGAAATTCCCTTTCATTTGAAAGATATTGAGGAGGTGATGAAAATATACTTCCCGCCAATCGTGCGACAAATCATTTTAAATATAGATTTCAGCCAATGATCGATATTATTTTTGCCAGTCATAATCAGCATAAAGTTTCTGAAGTACAAGCCATTCTTGGTGATTCATTTAATTTACTTTCGTTAAGCGACATTAATTACCATGAAGAAATAATTGAAGATGCAGACAGTCTTGAAGGAAATGCCCGCATAAAAGCACAAACGATTTGGAAATCAAGCGGGAAAACCTGTTTTGCTGATGATACAGGGCTTGAAGTTGAGGCATTAGACGGCGCACCGGGAGTGCATTCAGCACGTTATGCAGGGGTAGCACATGATGATCAGGCAAATTTGCAAAAATTATTACTGGCACTTCAAGAAAAATCAAATCGTAAAGCCCGTTTTCGCACAGTAATTTGTTTGATTATTGGTGGCAAGGAACAGTTTTTTGAAGGCATAGTAAACGGTCACATTAGCGAAAAACCGTCCGGTAAAAAAGGCTTTGGTTACGATCCTGTTTTTATTCCTGATGAATACAATATCAGCTTTGCTGAAATGGATGAATCTGAAAAAAATTTAATCTCTCATCGCGGAAGCGCAGTGAAAAAGTTAACGAATGACTTATTTTTACGCTTTTTAAAAGGAAATAAATAATATTTTAGCGATAAATAAGTTTTAAAGTGAAAACATATTAATATGAATTCAAGATATCTTTTATTGTCAAGCCTTATGTTATTTGTCTTTTTTCAACTTGCTTTCACACAAGTTGGAGTTGGACAGTGGCAAGATCACTTACCATACTCAAGCGCAACATATGTTGCAGAAAATCAAACTCATATTTATACTGCGACTAAAGAAGCCCTATTTTCCTATAATAAATCATCAGGAGAAACTGAGCGACTGAATAAAGTTACCGGATTATCTGATGTAGGGGTAGAATCACTGGCCTATAGTCAGGAATATGATGTGTTAATTATTGGATATTCAAATGGAAATGTTGATTTGCTCAAGCAGCGTGAAATCGTTAATATATCTGATATTAAACGAAAAAGTATTTCATCTGAAAAAAGCATTAATCATATTTTGCTAATTGATCAATATGCTTTACTTTCTACCGGTTTTGGTGTTGTTGTTTTAGATGTGGATAGACAGGAAATACGCTCTACTTGGTACATAGCTGACATGGGAGCATTTTTGAATGTTTTTGAAACTGATTTTGATGGACAATACATATATGCAGCAACTGAAGATGGAATCTACAAAGGGGATTACCTTAATGATAATCTTGCTGATTTTAATCAATGGGAAATTATAACCAATATTCCTTTCGGAAATCCTTACAGTTGGCTTACAGGGCGAAATTATAACACATTAGAATACTTTAACAACAAATTAATTGTTAATAAGCATGAACCAAATTTACAAAACAGCGATACATTGTATATTTATGAAAATGATAGTTGGACAAGCTTTCCTGACACATCAATTCACGAATGTAATTATTTAACCGGTGACGAAGAAACCCTAATTATCAACAGGGATTATAGTCTTTTCCTAATGGATACAGCCCTTGATGATAAAACGAACTTGTATATATATAAATTCAATTCCACAGGGGAAACACAAAGCCCAAACCCTTCAATTGCATTTCCCGGAATGGATGATCAATTAATTATTGCCGATTATACATCGGGGCTTATCCGCCACAAAGGACCCTGGGACGACCAAACAATTTCTCTAAACGGACCCTTGTCTTCATCTGTATTTGATATATCAAGTGGTGGAGGCAATGTATATGTAGCGGCAGGCGGATTAACCCTTTCGTGGGGCCCCACCTATACAAGAGGAGAAATCAATTACCTCAAAGACAATACATGGGATTATTTAAATTACAAAAAGGACAGTGCTTTTAACGATTTTAACGACATTGTAACAATAAAAGTGAACCCCAAGAACCCATCGCAGGTATTTGCCGGCTCATGGATACATGGCCTAATGGAGTTGAAAAACGACCAAGTCATCAATATATACAATGAGTCAAATTCGACCTTGCAATCTGTGAGTTCTGCTGATTATGTGCGAATCGGAGGAATGGATTTTGATCAAGACCAAAATCTTTGGGTTGTAAACTCCGGGAGCGATATCCCAATACACATGCTCTCCCCCGATGGAGAATGGATCGGTTTGGATTATTCGACAGAAATAAATGCATTCAATATCGGAGAAATTATTGTAACACAAAATAATCACAAGTGGGTTGTTTTACCACGTGGTGGAGGGCTTTTTGCTTTCGATGACAATGGCACACCAGATGATATCAGCGATGACAGATCTAAAAAATTCGGTCTCCGCGATGAATACGGTCAAACCATTTCTAATGAAGTGTTTTCAATTGCTGAAGATTTGGACGGAAGTATTTGGGTTGGAACAAACATAGGAGTTGTCGTTTACTATAACCCGGAAGATGTATTTGATGAAAATCTTGTCGGATATCGAGTGCTTATTCCACGTAATGATGGGACAGATAATGCAGATATTTTACTCGGTGCTGAAATTGTAACCGATATCGCAGTTGACGGAGCAAATAAAAAATGGTTTGCAACTGAAAGTGGCGGTGCGTTTAAAACCTCTTCAGATGGAATCGAAGAAATTCATCACTTCAATCAGGACAACAGTCCTTTATTTTCAAATAATGTGCTTTGTTTGAACATTAATCAAGAAACCGGAGAAGTTTTCTTTGGTACGAACAAGGGCGTATTATCTTATCGCAGTGAAGCAACGATGGGCGAAGATGATTACAGTAATGTTTACACATTTCCAAATCCGGTTGAACCCGGATACGAAGGTCCAATTACTGTGCACGGCCTAATTAGTGGCTCCATTGTGAAAATTACGGATATCAGCGGAAACCTAGTATTTGAAACCCGTTCTGAAGGTGGACAAGCAATCTGGTACGGAAAAAATCTGAATGGCGAGCGTGTTCACACTGGTGTTTATTTAGTGTTTTCTGCAAATGAAGATGGCACACAATCCAATGTGACAAAAATTTTATTTGTTAATTAATCATGTTAATTCGCACAAAAGCCGTTGTTTTGAATCAATTTCGCTATTCAGACAATAGCACCATCGCACATGTCCTTACTCAATCACATGGCAAGCTTTCCCTTTTTGTCAGGGGAAGCACTAAAGGCAAAACCAATGGAAAACAACGCTATTTTCAGCCCTTATTTCTGCTTGATGCCGATTTGGAGTATAAGGAAAAGCGGGAAATTCAAAACATTAAAGAAATCAGAATAAGTGATCCACTACAAAATATTTCATCCGATATCAGAAAACAAAGTGTTGCGATATTTCTTGCAGAAGCACTTAGCAAATCAATTCATCCCGAACAACCTGACGATGCCTTGTTTGATTTTGTGTTTCACAATGTGCTGCTTTTTGAACATTTAAACAAAGGAAGTAACTTGTTTCACCACTATTTTCTTGTGCAGCTTATGAAATATCTCGGCTTTTCACCCGGAAATAAATTGACAGAATCAATGCCTTTTCTCGATACAGAATCGGGATTATTTGTACCAGCTTCTCAGTTGACCACAGCTTGTTTTAACGAAACAGAAAGCAAGCTCTTAGCAGCCTTTACGGATATTAATGCTGATCTGCTACCGAACTTAAATATGACAAGAGAAAAAAAGCAAATCGCGTTAGAAAGTATTTTGTTTTATTACTCAAAGCATGTTCCCGGTTTTGACAAGCTTAAGTCATACAATATATTGAAGGGTGTATTTTCCGGTAATACCGATTAAACATCATTCCGAAAGCTTTCGGAAGGCACATACTTTAATCATAAAAGACCAACAAATTATGTCGATCCTTTAAGATTAATCTGTATGCTTGATTTTAAAGTGGTATAATATCGGCATAAACCTTCCGAAATGAATTCAGAATAAGAATTGGTATTATCCGCATTTTGAATATCCACACTCTGTACAAATCACACAACCATCCTGATAAATCAGGCTGTCTGTTTCATCACACTCCGGACATTTTGTTCCTTTTTTAGATGCCTGAGTTCCATTTGGGATATAGCGTTTCAATGCACGTTCTACACCATTTTTCCAGGTATTAATGCTTTCGCTGTCTAATTTCAAAGATGAAACCAACTCGGTTGCTTTATCAATCGGCATACCATGTCTCAATACTGAAGAAATCAGTTTTGCATAATTCCAATATTCTGCATCAAATTGATGTGATAAGCCTTCAAATGTGGTACTGTATCCGTATTTGTTTTTGTATTGAAAATCGTAGCGACTGTTTCCGTTTTCGTCGCGATTTTTAATGATTTTCCCTTTTTCAACCGTCGAAGGAACCATCAATACATCCTCTTCCTGACGACCTGTAAATATCTCATAAGGCCTGTCATCCATCAATCCGACAAAAGCAATCCATCTTTCTTTATTATTCTGAAAACGCACAATGTCCGCTTCCAGAACTTTCGGACGTTTGTGTGCGATATGTGGTTCGTCTTTTTTCTTACTGTTAGAGATAAGTACACCGTCACGTGAGCCGTCACGATAAACTGTTACCCCTTTGCATCCTACTTTCCAAGCTTCACGATAAAGGTCATCTACGAGAGACTCTTCAGTGCTCTCAGGTAAATTGATGGTTACAGAAATTGAATGGTCAACCCATTTTTGGATTTTCCCTTGCATACGTACTTTATTTAACCAATCCACATCGTTGGATGAGGCTTTGTAATAAGGTGATTTTGCAACAAGTTTATTCACTTCATTTTCTTCCATATTACGCACTTCATCAGGATTATAGCCGTTTACTTTCAGCCAAGTTGCGAATTTCGAATGGAATACCACGTATTCTTCCCACTTATCTCCGATTTCATCAACAAAATCTACTCTGACATTCGGATCGTTGGGATTGACTTTTCTGCGACGGCGATAAACGGGCATAAAAACCGGCTCAACTCCTGAGGTTGTTTGTGTCATTAAACTGGTTGTTCCAGTCGGAGCAATTGTCAGCAAACTGATATTTCTTCTGCCCCATTTTTCCATATCTTCAATCATTTCCGGATCTTGTTCTTTCAGACGATTGATAAACGGATTGTCTTTCTCGCGAGTTGGGTCGTAAATTTGGAATGCACCACGCTCTTTTGCCATTTTGATAGATGAACGATATGCTTCTATTGCTATATTTTTGTGAATTTCCTCTGAGAAATTCGTTGCGTCTTCAGTTCCGTACCGTAAGCCCATAGCAGCAAGCATGTCTCCTTCTGCCGTAATGCCAACACCAGTACGACGTCCCTGAATGGCTTTCTTTTTGATTTTTTCCCAAAGATTTTTCTCAGTACGTTTTACTTCATAATCTTCAGGGTCACTTGCGATTTTAGCAAGAATTCCGTCAATTTTTTCAATTTCTAAATCGATGATATTATCCATAATCCGCTGTGCTGCTTGAACATGGTCTTTGAATTTTTCCATATTAAAACGGGCATTTTCAGAGAATGGATTTTCAACATAAGAGTAAAGATTTACAGCAAGCAAACGACATGAATCGTAAGGACAAAGTGGAATTTCACCGCAAGGATTTGTTGAAACCGTCTCAAAACCAAGGTCTGCATAACAATCCGGCACAGATTCATTTATAATTGTATCCCAAAACAGTACACCAGGTTCAGCAGATTTCCAAGCATTATGAATAACTTTTTTCCAAAGATCTTTCGGGTCTATTTCTTTTTGATATCTGGGTTGATTGGAATCAATGGGAAAACGTTGAACATAGGTTTGATTGTTATTCAATGCTCTCATGAAATCATCATGAATTTTAACAGAGACATTTGCTCCTGTAACTTTCCCGGATTCCATTTTTGCATCAATAAAATCTCCTGCATCCGGATGTTTTACGGACACACTTAACATCAAGGCACCTCTGCGTCCATCCTGAGCAACCTCACGGGTTGTATTTGAATAGCGCTCCATAAACGGTACAATTCCTGTTGAAGTCAGTGCAGAGTTCTTTACAGGGCTTCCCTGGGGGCGAAGATGAGACAAATCATGTCCGACACCACCACGACGTTTCATAAGTTGAACTTGCTCTTGATCAATTTTCAAAATTCCTCCATAGGAGTCGCTGCGATCTTCATTTCCAATAACAAAGCAATTTGACAATGAAACAATCTGGCGGTCATTTCCGATACCGGACATTGGTCCTCCTTGCGGGACAATGTATTTAAAATCTTTCAGGAGCTGATAAATGTGCTCCTCAGCCATGGGGTTGTCATATTTATTTTCAACTCTGAAAATTTCTTTCGCTAATCGACGATGCATATCATCCGGAGTAAGTTCATATAATTTCCCGTCTGAATCTTTCAGTGCATATTTATTAATCCAAACGCGAGCTGCCAGGGTGTCGCCTTTGAAATATTCTAAACTGGCATTATAGGCCTCTTCATCAGTATAACTCTTTGTTTTCGAGTCATGCATAGCAGTTTCTTTCAATATTTTCTCATCAATTAACATAAGCAATGGATTCTGGTTCTAATTAAACTGGAATTTTGGCAATAAATTCTCTGGATAAAGATAATATTCAAAAGAAATATTTCCATCCATATTTATTAACAAGCTTATCAACAAGATTGCAAATTGCTGAATTACTGGTCGTTAATAAATCCCGAATAAAACGAGTAATTATAAATTAACAGACCTTCTGCACTGAAAATCGAATATTTAGCAAGTATTAAAATTTTATTCACAGCAAATTGTTGAAATATTATGTAGGATTTTAGAAAACTTTACAAATAATTGTTAATCAGGCGTTAAGTATTTATGTTTAACCAAGAAAAACTTGTTAAGAATATAATGAAATTGCAGATTTTTCTTTTATTCTTGTGCGAAAACGTCGTTTTTTTTCAATACCTCCATAATTTTTTGTGTTGCCCCCCTTTTCTGTGAAATATAATTCAGTGCAATTTGCCCTACGTCTTTTTGTTTACTTTGCTGCTGAAAATCTTGCACAGTTTGGATCATTTCCTTCTCACTATTTACAGGGAAAGCAGCCCCAACCGCTATTAAATCACAAGCCTCCTTAAATTTCTCATAATTTGGTCCAAAAATCACAGGTAAACCATAACATGCAGCCTCCAAAGTGTTATGAATCCCTTTCCCAAATCCACCACCGATATAAGCAATTTTCCCATAGCGATAGAGTTTTGACAATAGTCCAACAGAATCAATTATTAACACGCGGGATTTGTCGATCTCAGTCGTTTCATAATTTGAAAATTTTACGAAAGGAATATCCTTAAAGCTTTGTTCAATTTGCTGTATATGTTGAGAATCCGTTTCGTGAGGTGCTAAAATAAGTTTCAATTCAGAGTGATATTGCATAAGCGCTTTCAAAATACTTTCATCCTGGGGCCACGTGCTCCCGGCGACAATGCAAAAATCATCTTTCACAAATTGCTCAAAAACTTCCAACTTGCAATCTTCTTTTGTGATTTCCCAGACTCTGTCAAATCGGGTATCCCCGGCTATGCTTGCATGTAAAACGCCTATCTGTTTCAAGCGCAATAGTGAAGGCTCATCCTGCACAAAAATATGTTGGTACATGCCAAGCATGTTTCGAAAAAAACCTGCCCAAGCTTTGAAAAAGATTTGATTTTCGCGAAAAATCCCTGAAATCAAAAATGTTGGAATTGCATGTTTTTGTAGTTGATTCAAATAATGAAACCAAAATTCATATTTAACAAAAAAACTTATTTCAGGTTTCAAAATATCCAAAAATGCATTTGCATTTTTTGTGGAATCCTTCGGTAAATAAAAGACAATATCCGCTAAGGAATAATTTTTTTGGATTTCATATCCTGAAGGAGAAAAAAATGTCAGACAGATACTGTATTGCGGAAATTTTCTCTTTACTTCTTCAATAAAAGGACGCCCTTGCTCAAATTCCCCAAGTGATGCACAATGTATCCAAATGTACTTTGCGTCTGGATTTCTGAGCGCTTGTAATGAAGTTTTCCAATTTATTCTGCCTCTAATAAATCGCTTTGCCTTATCATTAAACAAAGCGAAACAACGAATAATAAACCAATATATATTTACTCCGAGTTGGTAAAAAATGCGCATAATCTAATAGTAATAAAATTCTTGAGGTGCCTTGCTGTAAATCGGAATTATCCATCCCACATTAAATCCCCACAAAAAATCATTTTTTTGACTCGTATCAGCAACACCGGTATCGTAATTTATACTACGGCGATTATATGTCCAGGCTTGATAAAATTCAAATCCTGCAAAAAAATTATAATGTCCTTTAGAATCTAAATACTGGTAACCGACAAACTGCCGCAAGGACAATCCATAAGTCAGGCGATCATATCCATCACGATAATCTCCAAGTACGGCAGGGATATTATTATCTTTATTTTCAATATGGATGTGATGCTGCAGAATTCCGGCACCGAGTTCGAGTTTTATTCCAGAATTAGGATTCGGAGATAATACCGGTATGATTTTCCCGATGCTTGCTCCTCCATAAAATCCTCGCTGAGTTAAAAGTATTGTCCCGTATTCGCCATATTCGTTGATAATTCCGCCTTGTCTGTCTTTTAAATGATCAAGAATTGTACTGTCTTTAACAAATCCGCCAAACAGATAATTTGCCTGTAAGCCGAGTGTCCAGTTGTTTTTAAACTTATTTTCAAGTGACATTCCAATCATATGACTGGGACCAAACCGATTTGCAATATCACCGGAAGGAACATGGAATGAATAGTTTGCACGTATTTGAAAGATATTTATTACACTGTCTTTTATTTGTCCGCTGAGGTTCAGACTAAAAAGACTGAGCAATAACACCTGAACTATTTTTCGACTTGTTGCCATAGCTGCAAAAGTAAGATTATTTTTAAACAACGCCTAAGTCAGCTTTTTATTGAAATCCATTATAAAAAATACGAATTATATTTTGCCGGCATGCTTCAAATACTGATTTTCTTTAACATGCATTTCATTCTTTTCGGATTCAGACTTGTCTTTATATCCGCAAAGGTGCAAAACCCCGTGAATAACAACACGATAAAGTTCCTGAGAAAAATTGTCGGCATACTTGTCGGCATTCTCTTTTATCCTGTCAAGAGAAATAAATAAATCGCCGGAAATAATTTTATCCTCAACATAATCAAAGGTGATAATGTCCGTAAAATAATCATGATTCAGATACGATTTATTCATTTGTAACAAATAACTGTCAGAACAGAAAATGACATTTATGTCACCCGATTGATAGTTTTCATTTTGAACGAGAAATGTCAATGCTTTCTCAAGCTGATCTTGATTAAAATCAGGCATTTCCAAATCTTCCACAAAAAATTCAAGTGCCATTATTCACTGATATTTATTAAATATTCTTGATATTTTTCTTTGTAATAGCGATGCATTTTCAGGTTAGAATACTCTAGCAATTCGTTAAAACGCGCTTGTTTTTTTGTTTTCTGAAATGCTTTTTCAGGATTTGAAACTTTGTAATCCCTTGCTTCTTGTGATTTTCTTTGTTTATCAATTTCGCGTTCAAATTCGGATTGTTCAGCTTCTAACATGCGAGTAACAATTTGCTCTTGCCGTTTAAGCATGTTTGGGGTAATATTCCGATTAATCAAATCGTTTTTGTTTTCCTCCATCATCTGATTAATTTCTCGCAACATTTTTGCCGCATCGGGGCTAATTGCCTGATCAGACATCATTTCACTCAACATTTGCTGCATGATTTCTTGTTCCGCCAGCATTTTTGCAATTTGTTTGCTCATTTGTTGCTGTTGCCCCTGTTGTCCACCGGGTTTTTTCCCGTCTTTCATCATCTCAAGCATTTGCTGCAACTGTTGCTTCATAGATTGTTGCCGCTGCCGCATTTTTCCCATTTTAGGTTTGCCCTGCCCCTGCTGTTTTTGGCATTGTCCGTCAGAATTTGCCATGGAATTCATTTGCTGTTGCATCTGGTCAAGTGCTTCAGATAAAAGCAAGGCGAGATTATTTGTGTGTGTCATCACAAGTTGCTGCCCGGTGCGTACTTTATGAATGCGGTTATCATTGATATCATCCAAAACATCACCCAAATTATTTCGGATGCTTTTTTGCTCTTTTCGGATAAGTCCGCCAACTTGCGGAACACGTGCTCCAAGCGCAGTCAAAGAATCATCTATCATTTGAAAATGCCCTTCAATTTTTGTCTGCTGACTAACAATTTCGCGAAAACGTGGGTCTCTTGAACTAATGATATTAAAATTGGTTATAAGCTCTTCCTGATCAAATGAAAATTGCAAGAGGTTTTCAAGCAACTGTCGCATATCATCCATGTTTTCCTGCGCAGATTCTTGCATGTTTTGATCCATCATGCTTTGCATCGATTCACTAAGCTCCTCCATTTTCTGCGAGCTTTTTTTCTGATTTTCAGATGCTTTACTTTCTTTTTCTTTTTCAAGATTTTCTTGTCCTTCTTGCATTTCCTGTCGGATTTCTTCAAAACTTTCGTTGAAATCCTCCATATCCATGGGCTCAGACAATTCTTCATTTTTCTCCATGGTTTTTTCATATTCCTCCTGAATGTCATCTAAAGCTTTTTGATCTTCGCTTTGTTCCTCTTTTAGTGATTCAGTCGGTTTCTCCTTGTTTTTTGTTTCTTCACTTAACTCCTCATGCTTTTCACTTAGTTCCTTCAATTGGTCAATCTGATTTTGCAATCGTTCCTCAACTTCCATGCGTTTGAGCATTTCTAGATTATTGTCTAATTGTTTTTCCAAATCATCATAGGAGAACTCCATGTCTTTCATGAGTTCCTGCATGTCATCGGTTTTGTTTTGTTTCATGAGCTCGTTGAGCTCCTCAATCATTTTTTTCAATTCCTCATCCATGAGATTCTCCATCATTTCCTCAACTTGCCTTTGCTTTTCCATGATGTCTTCACGACGATCTCCATAAGATTCCATGAATTGATTTCGCTCCTGATTTTGTTTGGCTATCTGCTGTGTCAAATCCTCCAGCGCATCTTGTTTTTCCATAATTTGCTGCATGGTTTGCTGACGCTCCCATTGACTCATGTTTTTATCGATGAGTTTTCGCTGTAGATCCTCCATGTCTTTCCGCAGCTTTCTGCTTAAGTCTTTTGCCTCGTTGATTTTATCTTCCAGCTCAGAATTTGTCTGGTCGTTCATCTGATTTAATTCATCTTTTGAGGGAAAACGGAATTCACGTGCAATGCTTTTTGTTTTTTTACTGCCTTGAATAGCATCATTGTCACCAACTTCAAAATAATATCGAATTGCAGAAGTTTCGGCAGATTCAAATTGTGAAAAATCAAAGGCAAAATAAAATTCCTGCGGGCTTTGATTTGGATTGAAAGGGACATTAATAAATTGTGATTCTCCTGTTTTGCCATCCGCACTTGCGTAATAGAACCTCAAAGTCTTAAACCCGTAATCATCCCGTATCATTCCATTAAAATAAAAGATATTCATGTCCGCACTGTCACGCATTTCCTGAATTTGTATTTCTGGATACAAATCGGGAACGACATGAATTCTGTACTGAATAGGATTTTCGGATGCAAAATTTTCGTTTGCCAATAGAATTTGATAGCTCGCAGAACGCGTAAGGTTTGTATCGGCATGATAAAACTGCTCTGATTTTCGTGCTTTGAGCATGGTAGAATCAGAAAACAACAAACTGACAGCATTGGTTTCTCTGGTATTAAAAGACCAACTGATTGCTGTTCCGGCAGGCATATTGATATCACCCTGATTGTTGAGTTTGCTCGGCTTTTCACCGGTATATGCGGGTGGTGTTAGTGAAATTTGATAATTAATGAGGGTCGGAGACGGCAATACTTCAATACGGTATTTTTCAGATTGTACTTCCCCTGCTTTAAAATATATTTCAATGGAGTTATTGATGTTTTTAAATTGATATTCAAACTGATTCGGTTTATTTTGCTCCATCAATAAACGGTTTCCACTGAAATGTACCCAAACTTTATCCGGGATGTTTTCGCCGGTGGTTGTCAAATCCAGTTTTAAGTCAGCACCTTTGCGCACTGTTAAATCTTCAGTTTTAAGTTGAAATTCAAAAGGAGGAGGAGGAATAAAATCTTGGCGATGTTTTACGATACGTTCTGTCCCTTCGGAAATTGCAGATGGCCAAAACGAAAGCAGCAACACAAAAACAATCACAGGAGGGACTATATATTTTGCATATTTCAAACTGGACTTTAGCGGTAATGCACTTAAAAATGGAACGGGTTTTATTTCTTCTGTTTTTTGTGAAATTGCCGCTTGAATAAGCTCAGAAGCTTGTGAGTTTTCCCGGTTCATATCAGCAAGCTCAAGGGTGTTTTCTAGTTTATCCTGCATTTCCGGAAAATAATTTCTCAAAATGCGGGCAGCCTCTTTATGCGAAATTAATTTTCCAATACGAAGAAATCCGAGTAATGGTCGGATAAAAAACCATATGCTTATGCCAAGAACAATAACAAGCAGTGAATAAAACATAAAGGTTCTCACTCCGGAGTTAAAATTTCCGACATACTCCAAAAGGCTAACTATAACAAAGTATGACAGTCCGATGGCAAGGGTAAGCGTAATGCCACGAATAATCTGATTCAGATAATATCTTCGGATAAACTGATCGAGTCGTTGTAATAATATATTAAAATCGGACTTGTCCATAAAGTATGTAACGAATTATTTTGCCAACCATTGTTCAGGATTCAGGACTTTTTGTCCGTACCAAACCTCCATATGAACAACTGTCTCCCCTGAATTCACATCAGTGTGGATAGATCCTATGCTTTGTTTGGCGCTGACTTTATCGCCGACAGAAACATAAACAGATTCAAGGTGGGTATAAGTGCTCAGATAATTTCCGTGTCGGATGATAATAGCATTTTGATATCCCGGCACTTTAAAAACTTTCCTAACCTCTCCATTAAAAATTGAGCGAACAATGCTGCCTTTTGAAGTAGAAATATCAACTCCGTTATTGTTGATATAAACCCCTCTGAGCACTGGGTGCGCCTGTTTTCCAAATTTCCCTGTAATTACTCCTGATGCTACCGGCCAAGGCAGGCGTCCTTTGTTATTGCCGAACTCTTTAGAAATCAATTTTTCTTCGGGCGTCATCGCATATCCTTCTGAACTAGACCGCTTTGCCTCCTCGGCGATTAGGCGTTCAATTTCACGCTGTAGCTTATCAGCACGCTGTTTTTGTGCTTGCAATTGACTTCTTAATTCTTGCTCTTTGGATTTAAGGTTTTCAATAATATCATTTTTCTCTATAATTTCTGAATTCAGCTTTTGAGCTTCCTGCTCTTGATCTGTCAGCAGATTTAATTGCTCCTGTTTGGTGCTGTCAAGTTTTAGATTTTTTGCTATTATCTCTTCTTTTGTATTCACAATTGCCTCCGCCTGCAAACGTCTGAATTTAGCAAGCTCCCTGAGATATGCCAATCGTTTATATGCTTGATTAAAATCATCGGCTGAAAGAATAAAAATCAATCTGTCCTGAGAGTTTTTGATGCGATATGCGTGCTGAATCATACGCGCATAGGCGGCTTTTAACTCATCGAGATCTGATTGCAAGCCGGAAATTGTTTCCTCATTTTCTGATATTTTTTCATCAAGAAAATTTACTTCTTCACTGATTTTCTGGATTAAAGATTTTCTTGAATCAATTTGTTCATTAAGTAAGAGTAAATTATTGTAGGTTTTTTTTCTGCCCTGTTTCGTTTCATCAAGCAATTTTGATGTTTTCTGAATTTGTTCATACGTTTTTCGTTTTTGTGCTTCCAAATCTTCTTTAGACTGGGAGAAGCCTTGTGTCCCAAAAAGAAAAACAAAAACTGTCAGGGACAGCCAAATGAATATGTTTGTTTGTTTTTGCATAGTTTCCTAAGTATTTTACGAAAATACAAATTAAAACCTGATTGCTTGATATTTATCCGGGATTTTAAATGGCGTTTTAAACTCACTCCCGAATGAAATGTTTTTTGTGTCTAATTTGATTTCACTTTCCTGATATCCGGAAATAATAAGACGAATATATTCTGGAAAAAACGCTGCATCAAAATTCTTGCGCATCCCATAATAAATAGCAACCGTTTCTTTACTGATCATACTTTTAAAAACTTGTCCTGCAAGAAAGAAACTTTCGGGATAGAACAAATATTTTCGGTTCACATAATCTTTATCAAAAGCTCTAATAATAGTATCATAACGAATTTCATTATTGGGCTCAAATTTCAGACAATAAAACAAAGAATCATTACATGGTTTCAATTTATCAAAATCAGATTTTGGAGAATCCATGATTTTACCCAACAAGAGATTTTGCACATCATAAAAATCAAGTAGCAATGGAGACATTTGTGCCACAAAACTGTAATCACCACGATAATACTTGTTATTAATTCTGTCAATATATTTAACAGAATCGGGTGTAATGACTGCTCGCATACCTTCAAGGCTCATTGAGCGAACAGAAATCCAAATCAAACTGTCTTGATACATTCTGATGTAGCAATTTGCAGATTGTGCTCCTCCATCCGATATGATTTCTGCATTAAAACGAAAAGAGGCGACTGAAGGAAAGCTGTCAGTGTGATGATAGCTTTCTATGATTTGCTCGGGCTTTAAAGCTTTATGTTTTCCGGTAAGAATCCGACTATTATGACAGGCATTCAATGCAAAAACCATAACAAGGATAACTGCAAACCACAGAAGCTTTTTACTATGTTGGATAATATACATTTACAATTTGCCGGTTGAGATTTTTTGTTTTAGTGCTTTATTTGCCTCATCGTACTTCAAGGCTTTTTTCCAATAGGTTTTCGCTTCCTCTGTTCGATTCAATTGATAAAGCACATCTCCGTAATGTTCCAAAACCGCTGGTCTATCGCTGCCACCATCTTCTAAGGCTTGTTTAATATATTTCTCGGCACCTTCATAATCTTTCATCTGATAAAGTACCCATCCGTGAGTATCTAAGTAACTGGGGTTATTTTGGGCCAGACCAATGAGTTTTTTTGACATTTGTTTTGCCTTCTCAAGTTTTTCACCTCTCAGGGATAAATAATAAGCAAAATTATTGAGTACAAACACATTACTCGGGTCAATTTTTAGAATTTCCGTAAAGGCAGAATCAGATTTTTCATATTGTTTTTTACGATAATGTGATTCTCCCATGAAAATTAAAAACTCCACTTGTATTTGGGGTTCGTTCTTTGCGTAAAGAAGCCCTGTTTCAGCGCTACTAATTGCTTTATCGTTTTTCTCAAGTTGATATGCAGCTATACTGTTAAACAAATATGGAAGTGGTTGAATCGGAAAAAGCTGAATAATGGTATCACTATCATGAAGCAAGGTCTCAAAATCTTCAAGATGATTGTTCACATACAGCAGTTGCTCCCAGATAATGTATTTATCCCTGACAGTTTTCAGCACTTCGCGAATATTTTCTCTTGCCGTGGCGTAATCTCCTTTTTTAACCAAAAAATCAGAATACACAGTTAATGCTTTTGGTTCAGCCGGATGTGTTTGCAGAAGCACGTCAAAGATTTCTTGCTGTGTATCCATTTCAACCTGACTGTAGCCGCTGGAAGTAATCATTCCCACCAACATTTCAACTTTAATGTCAAGATCGAGATTTTCATCTGCAAATGCATCTTTCAAATAAGTAAATGCCTTATCATAATCTTTCTGGCTGCGATAAAACTCTGACATTGCAAGCAGAATACGTCCATCTTCAATGTTTTCATCAATGAGTTTGTCATAAATGACCTTTGCGTCATCAAAATCATTTATGGCAATGTACAACTCTGCAAGCAGAACCTGATAACGCAGAACATCAGGGAAAGCATTGATTAACTTTTTTACTTCTTTGATTGCTTTATCCTCTTTTCCTGCATCCAAATAAATACTTTCTTTTTCAACAATAATCATGTCAATCACACCAAATTCTTTTTCTGCTTTATCAAGCGTTGAAATTGCAGCTTTTGAATCTCCGATGGACATATACAAATTGGAAAGCATAAAATAAAACTCGAGTTTTCTCGGTTCAAGCCGGATAATTTCTTCCATTTCACCTGTCGCTTTTGCAAAGAGACCTGCATTTTGATAAAGCTGAACCAGCAACACATGATACCATACATTATCAACATCAAGCCCTACCGCATTTTCTGCATAATGAATTGCTGCTCTGAAGTTTCCGAGCTGTGTATTAACTTCGGCAAGTTGATAATGGAAAACCGGATTTTCAGTCTCAATTTCACGTGCTTTTTCAAGATTTTCCAGTGCAGACTCAAGATTCCCGATAGTTTTCAATCGTAAACCCTCAAGAAAATAGGCATCGGCTAAGAACTCCTCGTCCGACAAGGATTTATTTGTATCAGCTTCAATGTTTTGAGTGCTTTTACATCCTGAAAGCAGCAAAAGTAAAAGAAGAAAACGACCTGCAATTTTTAAATGTTTCATTGATATTATCTTATTTTGGTGTAATCGCTCAGGCTGTAATCCTCAGCATTTCCGTTAATATCAGCAAATTGTCCAATCATAGAATTGTCAATAATTTTTTGTGAAATTTTCACCTCGTTTTGCAAAATACTATTGGTAATAACGGAATTTTTAATTTGTGAATTGTCTCCAATGGAAACAAAGGGTCCTACAACTGCATTTTCAATTTTGACATTTTTCCCGATGTAACATGGCGGAATGATAACGGAATTTTTGGTTTGAATGGTTTCAGAAATCAAAAACTCGTCTTTCAGGAAATACAACATCCGCTGATTGGTGTGTACTGTTGCATTTTTGTTTCCACAATCTAGCCATTCTTCAACTTGTCCGGGGACAAAAGTTAGCCCGTTATTTTTCATGTTTTCAAGTGCATCAGTGATTTGATACTCTCCGTTTCCGGTAATTTTATTGTCGAGTAGATACTGTATTGCGTCACGCAGTTTTTCTCCTTCCTTAAAATAATAAATCCCAATAATTGCCAAATCTGAAACGGGCTCTTTAGGCTTTTCGATAAAGTCGGTAATTAAGCCTTTTTCGTTCAATTTCACCACTCCGAACGCTTGTGGATTCTCCACTTTTTGAACCCAGATTGTCGCATCGTGAGTTTGGTCGAGTTTGAAATCAGCTTTAAAAAGCGTATCTGCAAATGCCACAACAATTTTCCCGCTTAAAGACGCTTTCGCACATTGAATTGCATGTGCAGTTCCAAGCGGTTCTGTCTGGTAATAAATCTTACATTCTGCATTTAGTTTTCCTGCAATTGCTTTAAGTTGATTTTCAACCTCGATACCGAAATCGCCAATAATATAGGCAATCTCTTCAATTGCTTCATCTGATACTTTTGCAATGTTTTCAACTAAGTGCTGTACAATGGGTTTCCCGGCAACGGGAATTAAAGGTTTTGGTATTGTGAGAGTATGGGGGCGCATGCGTTTTCCCATTCCTGCCATTGGTACTATTATTTTCATAATGATTGCATTTTATTTTGTTCCGGTATGCCCGAATCCTCCGGCACCGCGTTCAGTTTCTTTAAGTATTTCAACCTGCTTCCATTGGACGGTTTCATGTTTTGCAATGATCATTTGACAAATGCGTTCTCCGGGTTGAATTATATAATTTTCATTTGAAAGGTTTACAAGAATAACGCCAATTTCGCCGCGATAATCGGCATCGATGGTTCCCGGTGTGTTGAGAACAGAAATTCCGTGTTTTAAAGCCAGTCCGCTTCGAGGTCTGATTTGCGCTTCATATGACTTTGGCAGCTCAACAAACAGCCCAGTAGGAATTAGTTTTCGTTCTAAAGGTTTTAGCAATATTTCTGTTTCAATATTTGCCCGCAAGTCCATTCCGGCAGACATTTCTGTCTTATACTCCGGGAGCTGATTTTTTGATTTATTGACAATTTTAACTTTCATAATATATGATTAATTAATTGAACACAAAATACATAAATGCTCGGTTAAAAGAAAAACATTACGTGCTCTTTTTACGAATTTGCAATATCAGTCTTTCCTTCCAAATTGCGATGCCGGTAAACGCAGCGATAAGCGCAGTGTTTAAAAGCAGTTCCAATGTTTGACTCAGCGTGTTTGTATATTGATAAAGGGCAAAAATTACGCCGGCAAAAATAAAATATACTGCAATTTTCTTCAATTGATATGGTATGGGATGATGTTTTTTTCCGATAAAATAGGAAATCAACATCATCGTAAAATAACAAACTAGAGTTGCAATTGCCGAGCCCGTATATCCGATTACGGGAATTAATACGACATTTAAAATAATTGTTATTACGGCTCCAATAATAGCGAAATATGCACCAAATCTGGTTTTGTCATTTAGCTTGTACCATACAGACAGATTGAAATAAATTCCAAGGAATAAATTCGCAATCAGCAAAATCGGTACAATATTTAACCCGTCATGGTAATTTTCCCCGATAAAGAACTTCACAATATCAAGGTATCCTGTGATTCCGAGAAAAATCAGCAATCCAAAAATGATAAACCAAGTCATGACATTTGCAAAAAGTTTGTTAGAATTCTTATCCTTGGCCGAGGAAAAGAAAAATGGCTCCGCTGCATACCGAAACATCTGTATGAACAAAGTCATTAGGATTGCAAGCTTGTAATTAGCGCCATATATCCCGACTTGCGCCATCACAAAAGCATCGCTTCCTGGGAGTAAATATTTTAGTAAAATTCGGTCGATGGTTTCATTTATCATCCCAGCCAAACCTCCTATTAGCAATGGAAATGAGTACCACAGCATTTTTTTTAACAGTACTCTACTGATTTTTAATTCCACCTCAAAAATATCAGGAAGCAAAAGAAGCAAGGTGAAACTGCTCGAAATTAAATTTGAAATAAAAATATATCCGATTCCGATGTGCCAACTGTAAAAAAGAAGCAAGGGAGAGTCTGGGTTTGTTTGTGCAATTCTGGGGCAAATTATGATGAAAAAAACATTCAGTACCACATTCATAACAATTCCGGCAAGTTTAATGGCGGCAAAGCGTTTTGCTTTATTTTGCATCCGGAGTTTAGCAAAAGGAATCGCAGAAAATGCGTCGAAGGCCAGAATTAGGGCAAACCATCGCACCCATTCAGGATGTAGTGTGTAATTTATGGTATTTGCAATCGGCTGAGCAAATAAATTTACGAGCAGCAGAAAACTTGCTGAGGTAATAAAGAGTGAGCTGAGTGCTGTTGAATAGGTTTTTTTATATCCGTGTTCACTTTGCGAAAACCGAAAAAACCCAGTTTCCATTCCGTAAGTTAAGACAATAATCAGGAAAGTGACATAGGCATAAAACTCGGTAACAATTCCATATTCCTGCGGTAAAAACACATTGGTGTATAAGGGCACCAGAAAATAGTTCAGCAAGCGCCCGAACATACTGCTTAAGCCGTATATTGCCGTTTGTCCTACAAGTTTTTTTACCGTATTAGCCATGTTTTTCCCTGTATATCATTTTAATGTGCTCAATTCCTGCATCCGGGAAAGTCTCACCAATAGCATAAAACCCCATTTTTTCATAAAACCCAATTTGTGCTGTTTGGGCATAAAGGTATCGAGTTTTTCGGAAGCTTTGCGTTTCATCTAAAGCAATTTTCAACAAAGTTTTCCCTAATCCACTATCTCGTTTGTTTTTTTTAACGGCAAATCGCTCTAATTTAATTCCGTTATCAGTGGTTCTATAGCGACAAGTAGCTACCGGTTTTTCATTATAATACATAAGAATATGTGTTGCCAGTGCATCGTCTCCGTCGTATTCAAGCTTTTTGGGAACCGATTGTTCTTTTACAAACACTTTCATACGCAATTTCATGGCAATGTCGAGATATTGCTTTTTGCTGAAATCGAAAATAATATATTGACAATCAGAACAATGTTTCATTTTCATCAATTTGGCTTTGTTCATACGCTTCATCAATTAAGAGATTGCCGTTTTTATATGCTTGCACGGCCAAAAAGTCTGCGCGTTCATTTCCCGGAATATTTGCATGTCCTTTCACCCATTTGAATACAACCTCATGTTTTCGATAAACCTGTAGGAATCGCATCCAAAGGTCGGGATTTTTTTTCTTTTTAAACTGTTTCCTCTCCCATTGGAAAACCCATCCTTTGGTAACCGCATCTGCTACATATTTGCTATCAGTATAAATTACTACACGACATGTTTTGTTGAGTGCTTCCAGTGCAACAATAACAGCCATTAGCTCCATGCGATTATTGGTTGTATTCCGATAGCCTGCAGAAATTTCTTTTTTGTGTTTTCCGCTCATGAGAATAAGCCCGTATCCTCCCGGACCGGGGTTTCCACTGGCACCTCCATCGGTGTAAACAATAACTTCAGGCTTATTCTGCATAAGTAATATTTTCGACTGCGAAAGATAATAATAATTATGCGGTCAATAAAAGCAGAATTAAAATTATCGTTTAATTCATTGATTTAATTATTTTTGTAAAAATTCAAAAATTACTGTGATATGATTTCAACATCAGATTTTAAAAATGGATTGTGCCTAGAATTCAAAGGAGGAATTTACCAAATTGTAGAATTTCAGCATGTTAAACCCGGAAAGGGTTCTGCATTTGTGCGGACAAAATTGAAAAACTTAGAAACCGGACGTGTTATTGATAATACATTTAATTCCGGTGTAAAAATGAAAAGTGTACGAATTGAATATCGTCCGTACCAATTTCTTTATAAAGATGACATGGGTTTTAACCTCATGCATACAGAAAACTTTGAACAAATCAGTTTGGGCGAAGAACTAATTGAGAATAATGATTTAATGAAAGAAAGTCAGGAAGTACAGGTTATGTTTCATGCAGAGCAAGAAATGCCGATGGAGTGCATTTTACCTCCATTCGTTACGCTTGAAATTACTTATACCGAGCCGGGAGTAAAAGGCGATACTGCAACTAACACCTTGAAACCTGCAACATTGGAAACCGGAGCAGAAGTTATGGTTCCGCTTTTTATAAATATTGGAGATAAAATTAAGATTGATACCCGTACGCGTGAGTATAATGAGCGGGTAAAATAATTTCAAAACAAGATTTGTGAAATTAAGCTGTTTCGATTTTCGAAGCGGCTTTTTTTTCGTTGGCTAAATCTTTCTCGTGATTTGCATGAAACAAATCGATTGCCACAATAATTGCAATAAACCCCCAATAAGGAACAGAGGCTTTATCTGTATCGAGAAAATTATTTAAGAATCCATGGACATAATAGGTAACCAAACCTGTTAGTGCCATTAGCAAAAGCGTTCGTGTTTGCTTGTCTTTTGTTAATTTGTATCGCCTGAGTGCAACAACCACTACAGTAATAATTACCCCAAATAAACTCAACATTCCGAACAATCCGGATTCTGAAAGCGGTCCTAGATATTCACTATGGGCATTTCCCATATCGCCCGCATTTGTGCTAATAATTGTCTTTTCATAAGATTTTTGAAAAGGTGCATATTGGAATTGATACGTACCAGGGCCCCATCCAAAAACAGGTTTCTCTTCAAACATTCGAATTGCGCAGTTCCAGCGATTAATTCGCTCTTTATTTGATGCATCTGTTGCAACATTGGAAATACTTTTCACATGGTCTTTAAAGTCAGACGAGCTGTCGGTTTTGTTTTGCTCCAGCTCAATCATTATGTCAGTTTTATAAATAAGAAACAATGCAAGCAATATTCCACCCCCCGCTAAAACCCATTTATAATTAATTTTCAACCGGATAATCAAGTAAACACCAAACGCTCCAATTAGACTTACCCAGGCAGCACGTGTATAAGACAAAACAATCGCGAGTGCAAATAATCCAATCAGCGTATAAATAACATATTTAAGGTGTGTCTTTTCTTTATGGAGCGACAACATTCCTATTAATATCGGCAAAAACATGGCAAGCGCAGCTCCATACGATGTATGATCATTATAAAAAGGAGTCATTACAAAATGGGCAGAGTGTTGATTGAAACCATGTCCGGCATGTTTAATTAATGTAATGATAATCAATGCAGAAAGTGGGATAATGTAAGCCCAAAAAAATCGAGAGATTTTCTTGTAATCCTTTAGAATCAGAAGCAGGACAAAATAAAATCCAACGATAAACCAAATTTTTGCGAGTAAGAATTTGAATGATACCCAAACCATAGTACTTGTAAGGGAAGTAATGAGAATCCAAAATAAATAGATGTATATAGCAATAGAAACAGGATGTCTTAAAATACGTTTATCATAAGATTGTTCCATAGCTTGTTTAAAAAGAAAAATCAGAAGTAGTCCAAAAAGTAATGGCTCAGTTGGAAGTGCCATATCAAAGGACAAACTTGGAAAAATTTCTTTAAGAGGGACAGAAAATGGCGTTAAAAAGACAATTACCATTAAGAGTTTATCCAATGCAAAAAATGCAAAAAGCAGAATAAGCAATAAAAATGGAATTGCGGAAAGTGCAACGGTTTCAAATTTCAAAATAGCAAGTGCATTCAGCACAACAAAGCCTGCACCCAATAAATAAAACAGCCCTATTTTTTTTTTAATGCTATTCACCCTTACGCTTTGAAATTCTAGCTTTATCAATAAAAATTAAAACCACAATTCCGGCGAACAAAGCTCCCAGAATAGAAAAGAATACAAAAATCCAGCGTGTTGGATATGCCTTTTTATCCGCAGCAAATGGTTCGGCAACCACATGAGCATAAGTAATGGTTTTTGATGTATCACGGATAAATACTTCGACCTCTTGTTTGATCTCGTGATAATCGCTCATTGCGTTCCATAGCAAAGAATCAGTAATTATAAAATCACTCCCAAAATCCCTCAAGTTTTGAAGTGAACTTTTTGTTTCGCCAAAGCTTTTCCCATTTGCAATTGCACGAGTATATTCTTTTGTTTGAATTCCAAAATCAAGGATATTATTTTCTTGCCGGTGTTTTTTCAGGATATTGCCAAGATTATCAATTTCAGATTGTTTTCTGCTTAAATGATTATTATAAACTCGAACTAATTCTACAGATTTCTCTTTATTCAGGTTTAATACTTTATGATTATAAAATGCAATGATTGAATCCACCATATCAGAGGCAAACTGTGGGTCTTTATCTAAAACAGTAATCATAACTGCCTCATTTTCAGTCTTACGAAAGCTAACATTTCCTTCAAAACGTTTATTAAGTTGAGTTAAATAATGTGGGTTATCTTTAGATATTTCATAGTGTGCTCCTAAGTCAAACGCATCATAGATGCGAAATCTGATATCCTGAGACTGTATAAGCTCCAGCATTTGTTCTGTTTCAGACTCCTCAGACATTGGAGAAATATTAGCGGGATATAATACTGCGTGTGATGTATATTTGGGAGTAATAAAAATATTGGAAGAGAACAAAACTCCCAGTCCACCAGCAACTACGGCTATAATCAACAAATGGACTTTCCATCTACTAATCAGATCAAACATGCTGCTGTTTCTGAAATAATTTTCCATAGTATCATAGTTTGGTAATTCAATTGTCAAGCGATTTGCAAAACAATGAATTGGCTTAATTTTTATTTTTTTTTTAAGTTTTCTAAAATTATTAGAACAATAATTGCTAATAAAAAGCTAGAAATTGTAGAAATCATAACTATTAGCCAACGCACAGGATAAGATTTCTTTTCTGCGTTAACCGCCTCGTTGACAACAAATTTATGTGGCAAATTCTGCTCAACATCAATTTTTGCCTCGACATACTTTGATTCAACTTCTGATAGCTTTTTTATTTCGCTTGTCATTTGTTCATGTAAAGAAACATATAATGGACCGTATTTTGCGAGTGTATCAATTTTCTCCTTTAAACGAGAAGCTCCTGTATAATTTCCCTGAGCAATTGCAATTGCGTACTGGTCGTTAAACACCTCACTTTGTGACTCATACTCGACAATTCCAATTTCCCCCAGCATTTCCAAGGTGTCGCGAATGGCCCTGATTTTTTGTTTTTGTTTATTGTATTCAATTTCAACCAATCGAAATGCTTTCAATGCACGATCTTTTTGCATATCATTCATTACAGAATCTAACTGGGCTGAAATTTCATTCGCAATTAATGCGGCTGTATCCGGACTATGGTCTAAAACCACAATATCTACCGACATGAATTCCGTACGGTTGATTTTTATGTTTTTTTTGTAATTTTCATAAAGAGAGGTCGCCGGATATTTCCCTTTTGGATCAATACCATAATGCTGCATCAATTTATACTTCTCAATAACGCGATTTCGAATTGTATTTGATTGCAAAACCTGCATCATTTGCTCGACCTCTTCCTCTTCTCCGAATTTCAAAATTTCTTTTTCACCTGAATTTTGCGACATCAAAGCCTGAGAGATACTCGAAGAGCTTACAGGGAAAAGTGTAACTGTTGACTTATATTTAGGCTGTATTGTCAAACTTGCTACAGCAGATAAAACAGCAGCGGCGAAAATTATAATCAACAAAGGCATTCTGCGGCGAATTATTAAATCCAACACGTTTTCTGCCTCAAATTGTCGTGAATATTTATCTTGTTCCTTCATGCAAATCCTCTATAATGTATATCAAACAAGTTTGACAAAAATAGTAAAATATCCCGTATTTATTAAATTACAGATTAAATTTTAATAAACTTCCTGAAAACCAATAACTCAACAAGGGGTTAAATGCGTAATATTGGTCTCAATATATCATAATTTACAAACTGATATGCGAACGCAATTCAACAAAAACCAGCTTCAACACATGCTGTTTACACTTCATTACCAGAACAGTAATTCTAAAAAAATGTAACCGATTATACTTAAAAGTTCTTATATTTGTCATTGTAAACAAATGGATGTGATATGAAACGTGCACAGGAAGAACCACTTTGCCATCATTGTGCAAATGTAGTCAGTACAATTTTCACCAAACTTACACCTGATGAAGTTGAATACATCAATGATCGCAAACGATGTTCTCGTTATGAGAAAGGGCTTATTATGTACGAAGAAGGCGGGCGCACAAACGGATTCTATTGCATTTGCAGCGGAATCGTAAAAGTTTACAAAACCGGTGTTGAAGGAAAAGAACAAATTATCCGCTTTGCCAAAAAAGGCGATATTATTGGATATCGTTCAATCATAAGTGGAGAACCGGCTTGTACATCAGCAAAAATTTTAGAAGAAGCTGTGATTTGCTTTATTTATACACCCGATTTATATAATTTACTTAAGAAAAATGCAGAATTTGGAATTGAGCTTTTGCAACTGGCATGTACAGAATTAGGCGAAGCAAATAATTACATTACGGATATTGCACAAAAATCTGTCCGTGAACGCTTGGCAGAAGTGCTTGTCAGCTTAAAACAAAATTTTGGGCTAGACGATGATAATATACTGCAAATTTATCTTACACGGGAAGAGCTCGCAAATCTAATTGGCACTGCAACAGAATCAGTAATCCGCTTATTATCTGAATTTAAACAGGATAAATTGATTGAATTACAGGGTCGAAAAATTCGTATTGTTGACGAAAAGAAACTCACTCGGATTGCAAACATGATGTGATATGGTTTCTGATGACATACGAAAAAAAATAAACTCAAATATACCTCTTGACAAATTCGAGGCGCTTCAACTTTGGAAAACTGCGAGTTTTGCAGAGCTGATGCAACTTGCCGATAATGTTAGAAATCGCTTTCATCCAAATAAAAAAGTCAGTTGGTTAATCGACAGAAATGTTAACTTAACAAATGTCTGCTTTAGTCAGTGCCTGTTTTGCAATTTCTGTGTGAAAAAGCAGAATGAAAACGCCTATATATTGAGCTTAGAGGATTATCGAGAGAAAATCCGAGTGCTGTTTGAACTCGGTGGCGATCAATTACTATTGCAAGGAGGAATGAATCCTGCGCTGAATTTAGATTATTACATTAACCTGTTTTCATCGCTTAAACGAGAATTTCCGCAATTAAAACTTCATGCACTTGGTCCTCCTGAAGTCCATTGGTTATCAGTACGTGCAAAATTACCGATTCGTGAAGTGCTAATACGCCTGGTGGACGCCGGTCTTGACAGTTTACCGGGAGCCGGTGCCGAAATACTATCAGATAGGGTGCGAAAAATAGTATCGCCGGGAAAAGCAACAAGTAAACAATGGTTAGATGTTATGCGAGAAGCGCATCAGCTTGGCCTTGTTACTTCTGCAACCATGATGTTTGGTTTCATCGAAAGCATTACCGAACGCATTGAGCATTTACTTGAAATTCGAAAGCTACAGGATGAAAAGCCAGACGGCAGTCCAGGTTTTCTGGCATTTATTCCTTGGCCATATCAACGAACTGACACGAATCTTTTCGAAAAATATCCGGATATGCCTCGTATTTACGGTATTGAATACATAAAAATGATTGCTTTCAGTCGAATATTACTGAACAACATTACTAATATCGGTGCCAGTTGGCTTACTGTTGGTCAGGATATTGGAGCCTTAGCCCTTCATGCAGGAGCAAACGATTTGGGATCTGTTATGATAGAGGAAAATGTGGTTTCAAAAGCGGGAGCAAACTATCAGCTAAGCCCTGATTCCATGCAAAAACTAATTCGAGATGCCGGATTTGAGCCGTTTCAGCGCAACCAAAATTATCAAGCATTTACAAGACAAAATTAATTCCGGTTTTCATTGTAAAGAAAGAAGAAGCAACAGGGTTTATTTCAGGAAAAACATGAACATTAATACCGGGTTCCAATTCAACAAACAAATGCAAATGCCTTAAAAGCTCACTTTGCTCTCCAATTCTAAAATCAAAGCCAAAAGGTATAGATGTCGCAAATGAAATATTACTTTGGGCATCAAAAAACTCCTCTGTTATTGTCAAATCAGATGAGATTGTCCCATAGTTATAAAACGTAAATGGAGAACTTATTAACTCCACTGCATTGTCCAAATATTGTGTGTGTTTTATTTTACTGTTAATTGAAAACCCTGCTCTGGCACTAACACCAGCATAAAATGCCCAACGTTTTGACGGATCAGTTGTTGCCTGAAAACTCACATTAAAACTCAATTGTTCCGATAGATAGTTCAGATAATGCAAGTCACTTACCACACTGTCAAGAAAAACCATTTCCGTGGAATTTTCTGAAGTTAAACTGTCAAACCGGATTCGTTCAACACCATTAAATGCCATGCCAAAGAGATTCGCATTATGATAACCTAGTCCAAACGACCAACGCGAGTGAAAATAAAATCTATCATCCTTAGACGGTAGGTTATACTTAATGAAATTTGCCGAAAACGACATGTTATTTTGATAATAATAATGAAAAGATGACCGATAATAATCCCCTTGCGGAATTACATTGGCATCAGTAAAATCAGAAGACATGCTAGTAAAATCAGATAATTTACCAGTGGTAAAATCAGAATTAGTTCCCGAACTTATTGCAAAACTATACTCGGGGTACGATTCGTTTTTGACGCTATCACTCTGTGCGTCTATTGAAAATACAGCAAACAGGAAAATTAAAAAGCAAAATATCTTCATAATTATTATCTTAATTCTATTGTCCACAAAACAGCCTCTAACCTTCTGATTATATCACGTATATCTCCGCGAGGATCATATACAAAGGCTTCAACAGTAACAAATTCATCTGCATCCTCATCCACCAAGGTGAAACTAATAAAAGAACCACCCATAAAGTCATTTTCCACTTTCCAAAGCCCTTCCATAACCCAGCATTCCTGGTTATTTACAATACGACCCGTCAGGATGGGATAATGATATTTTGTTTCGGTTGTCATATAACTACCGGGTCTTGCTCCCGGAACATTTTCTTTCAAAATCTCATTTCGTTTTTCAACAAGATACTCAAGCGATGGTTTTCCCGTGCTGTCAGCAGGATATCGATAAACTAAAAAACTTTGTGTTGCATGTCTGGTTTCGTAAGAAAGCCAAGCAAAATCATCCTTTTTCTCATCAAAAGTATAAGATCTGGGAACTGCAAAATAAACTCCGTACTTTTCTGCAATATCGTTTGCATATTTTTCAATTTGATGCTTTTTCAAATACGGAATCAATCGTTCCCTATCGGCTTTCTTGAAAATTTCAACAAGCTGTTTTTTATTTGACTCTACGGTACTAACAAATTCCGGATAATCAGGTGCTTTAATGTAAATAATGGTTTGCGGTTTGCTAAACACATCTGATTTCATTTTAATTTCACCATACTCAAGTCCGGGATCAATTTCAGGAATAATAACATTTCGGTTTTTCTGATTCAAACCATTGAACTCAGATTTTTTTATCTGATACAAATCAAAAACAAACTCTTCCTGCGGCACTGTGTATAAATCTTCATGAAATACATCGCGAAGCACCTGTCCTGCATCTCCCTTCCAACTCTCATCAGCCATAACCACCAAAACCTCACCAGCATTCCCGGTTGCAGCATCTTTTATATTCAAATCTTGTCTGCTTTGCTGACATGAACTAAGGTTCATTAAAAAAAATACAATAAGTACGGGATAGAGCAGTTTAGTTTTCATATCTTTGATGTTTTATTGTTTGTAACAAAATTAACTATCTTTATTATATAATGCGAATGAAGTGCATTTTGTTGCAAAAATCATCAAATTTTTGGAAAAATGTTTACAGAAAGACAAAATAAAGTTTCCCGACTGATACAAAAAGACATCAGTGAAATTTTCACAAATCACGGCAGGGAGTGGTTTAGCGGAGCAATGGTTACCGTAACCGTGGTGCGAATTTCAAAAGATTTGTCCAACGCTAAAATATACATTTCTGTCTTTCCGTCAGAAAAAGCAGACAGTACAATTGAATTTTTGAATACAAATATTTCAAAAGTACGTTACGAGTTAGGAAATCGTGTGCGTCATCAGCTAAAAAAAGTGCCGGAAATAAAGTTTTATTTTGATGATTCTTTGGATCATATTGACCGGATTAATGAATTATTAAAGGAATAAGCATTGAATTTTCCGTTTTACATAGCCCGTCGATATCTGATTTCTAAAAAGAAACGAAATGTTATCAATATCATTTCATCTATTTCCGTTGCCGGTGTAGGTGTTATGACAATGGCGCTTATTGTGGTTTTATCGATTTTTAACGGATTTGATGATTTGCTTAAAAACCTGTTTTACAGTTTTGATCCCGACTTGCGTATAGAATCAACGCAAGGAAAAAGTTTCATGGAGGATTCTGCAATTTATGATATTTTAGATCAGGAGGAAGCAATCCTTACCTACTCACGCATTATTGAAGAAAATGCCCTGCTGCGATATGAAGATCAGCAATTTATTGCAAGACTAAAAGGCGTTGACGAACATTTTATTAATGTCAGCGGTGTGGATACCATGATTACAAGCGGCGACTTTATTTTGTGGGATCAAGGGGTGCCAATGGCCGTTGCAGGACAAGGCGTGGCTTATAAACTTTCGCTGAGTGTCAATCGACATACTCCGATAAAGGCCTTTGTGCCTAAGCGAAATGCAAAAATGACAGGAAGTTTTATGGATGCAACCCATGCGCTAAATCAAAAAAATCTGTATCCTTCAGGATTTTTCAGCATTCAACAAGATTTTGACAGCGAATATGTTTTTATCCCGATAGAAATTGCCCAGGAAATTTTTGATTATTCAGGAGAATTGACCGCTATAGAGGTGAGGCTAACCCAACACGCAGATGCTCAGGAAGTTAAAATTGCCTTACGTGAAAATCTGGGTGATGATTTTATCATAAAGGACAGATATGAGCAGCATGAATTCTTTTATAAAATCATGAAATCAGAAAAATGGGCTGTCTTTTTTATTTTAAGTTTCATTTTGCTCATTGCATCTTTTAATGTCATTGGCTCACTTACCATGCTTATCATTGATAAAAAAGATGACATTCACACTTTGCGAAGCCTCGGAGCAAGTAACGCAACCATCAGTCGGATATTTTTACTGGAGGGCTGGCTGATAACCATAGTAGGAGCTTTTGTAGGGCTTTTACTGGGATGGGCATTGTGTTGGGCTCAAATGAAATTTGGCATCATCCAACTCAATCAGTCGGGTTCATTTATTATTGATGCATATCCGGTAGCAATGAAAACAGTTGATTTTGCAGCAGTGTTTTTAACTGTCATGCTAATTGGATTATTTGCAGCCTGGTATCCGGTGCAACACATCACAAAGAAATATTTGTAAGCTTATCCTTTACGGATAAAAGCATTCAAATCTGATGTCAAAGAAATATGATGTGAAATACCTGCCATATGATATCTGGCAACACCATAGGAGATCATAAATTTCGAGATCTTAATTCCGGCACCCACACTAAAACCAACCACACCGGGACGATTGCTGAGTGCAAGTTCGGTTCTGCGCTGATAATTATAACCAAAAGCAATAAAAAAGTTATCTGATGGCATAATCTCAACACCGAGAACCATATGTCGTAAAAGTTCATCGCCGGCATTTCCCATTTTCTGACCGAAGTTCATACTAGTATCAGCCTCTGTCACAAGTTGCTGAGAAGTGAGCGGACTATCATAGCGCATATTCCATTTTAATAAATTATTTGCACCAACACTGATTCTGAATGGGGCATGTGGTAATTTATACGTAGCACCAAGCTCTAAATCCAAGGGAAGAGGTTCCTGATTTCCTTCGGTATATGGTTTAAGCTGAAAACCGAGATTGTTTATTACCGCAGAAGCAGAAAAGTTTGAACCGGGCACATGATAATTCACGCCCAAATCTAAAGCTAAAGCAGAGGAATAATAATGATCCAAGGCAGAATATATTGTCTTTAAACTTCCACCGACACGCAAGGAAGAGTCAGACAAGAAACTTCGTGAATAATAAAGATTAAAAGAATATTCCTGAGCATAAAAATTTCCAAGGATTTCGCCTTCAGTATTAGCGCGAATAAATTCACCGTAATTCAAATAGTGAATTCCTGCACCAAAGGTTCCGATATCATCAAAATGATAAGCATAAGATGCATATCCGTAATTAATATCCGAAATGTAATTGGTGTAATTAATGGCAATATTATGATGCATCTCTTTCCGTAAAAGTGCCGGATTATAATATGCCATGTTCAAATCATTATCGTACAAGGAAATGTTGATTCCTCCTAGCGCAGCAACTCTTGCAGAGTTTGGCATTTCAAGAAACTCAAACGTATTATCACCACCAATTTGCGTAAAGCCGGTAATTGAAAAGCTAAAAAGGCCTAAGGCTATTATTAGTCGTCTATACATAATGTCAATTTAAGGCAAAACTAAAAAATATTGTGGATAGAACGCATTTAATTTGTTTTTAGTGTTTGAAATCCTGCAAATTCCACTCTTGCAAAAAGTCTCGCAAAAAATTCTCCATCTTTCGATGTCTGTTGTCTGCAATTGCTTTCGCTGTTTTAGTATGCATCCTATCTTTCAGTAGTAACAATTTTTCATAAAAATGGTTGATAGTTGGTTGTTTACTATCCTTATATGCTTCAAAATTAGCATGAAGTTCGGGTGAAATATTTGGACTGTATAGCAATCGATTATGTTTTCCCCCGAAAGCAAAAGTCCTGGCAATTCCGATTGCTCCAATTGCATCCAAACGGTCAGCATCGCGAACAATATTGCATTCTAAACTTTGAGGGGTATCAGGTACTTTTGCTCCACGATATGATATTTCGGGAATTTCTTGGATAAGTCTTGCAATGTATTTTTCATCCAGCCCTATATTGGTAAGAAAAGCACTTAATTCATTTAAGCTTTTTTGCTCATCCGGCACAAGCTTGTGATCAGCAGATTCATGCAGCAGTGTAAGAACTTCCGTGTATTTGACATCAGCATTTTCTTTTTTGGCAATATGCATAGCCATATTTCTTACCCGATAAATGTGCCACCAGTCATGTCCGGTGCTGTCAAGCGAGAGTTGTTTACGTACGGCATCTTCAATTTGGCGAATTTGTTTTGTGTGCATTTGTCAAAATTAGGAATTTTTATCAATCATGCATTATCGTTCATGAAAAAATACCATCAAAAAAAGCGCAACCAATTGGCTGCGCTTTTTGTAATATTATACCTGATTAAAACTCAGGTTCATCAATTGTCATTCCAAGATTTCGCAATTGGTTTTGAACGTTAATTTGTTCAACAATTCTGTTTTTGCTTTCTGAATTATCACATTTGTCGTAAAACGCTTTTGCTTTGCTGTAATTTCCGAGAATCTCGTAACACATACCTATGCATTCGTTCACTTCGGGGCTGTCTTCTTTTTGCTGTATCTCTAAATACATGGTGTACATTTCCTTTAATTTTCCGGCATCGGCCAAATCTTTCAGGTCACGCTTATATTGACGGAATGCTTTTCTTAAATCTCTCTCTTCAGGTTTTACCTTCGGGAAATCGTATTTATAGGTGGCTTTAACTGCACTAAAATGATACCTGAATGCCTGTACAAAATAATCAGTAAGCTTGGGAATATAAACATCCGGGCTTTTTACAGAGGCATGTTCCATGATTTTTTTATCTTCATCAGTAATTGTCTTACTAAACGGAATTTTCACAAGCTCCTTACCGGTTTCCACATCAGTTATCACAACATTTCCTACAACACTTGCTGTGCTTGTTGCAATAAATTCATAATAAACAAACGGAAGACTATCTGCAGCCTCAGCACCTGATTTTTCTTCATAAGATTTCACATGATTTGTTGTGAAATTATAGTCGCCGGATATTATATAAGTTGCTTCATCTTTATTTTCAGTTATACTATAAAGATTTGTTTTCATCCAAGGATTAAAAGACGGCAGATCGTTATCAAAAACAAGACCTTCTGCCTGCAATCCTTGATTCACTTCATTTCGGAAATCTTCACTAAGGCTGTTGTTTAATTTTTTCTGTGTTAGGTCCGTAAGCGGTAAAACATGAATCGGACCACCTTTTTCTAAGATGAGTTCAGGTAATTGGAGTTTATAGGTTTCTAAATCCTGAGCGCTAAGCTTGCCTGTAAACAATACACAGACTGCAATGATTATAATATATTTTATCGTTTTCATAATGATCTGATTTAATTATTTAACAAGTACAAGTTTAAAATCTCTGGTATTCCATGTCATTTGAGTTACGACAAGACTTTTATCGTCTTTATTCGGAATACGCAGCCAAATGTAGGGCCATTCCCTTAATTCGGGTTCAAAATAAAACTTCATTGCTTTCCAAAAATCCTTAAAGGATCCTCCTTCTCCTCTTTCTGTTGCTTTATCAAATTCTTCTTTAGATTTCATTGTATTATTACGATGATAATACATACCGGTTTCTGTATTAATAATAGCAACATAACGTGTTGTTGTACCATCATGATTTGCTACATCCAACCTTTGGAAACGCCAAGTCGTATATTGATCCATCTTATATGGATCAAAGGCTTCATCATTCACTTTAAATTCAGTGTTTACAACTCGTTCAGGCTTTTCGAATTTCGGATTTGCTTTTGTGACAAAAACGAATACTTGGTCTCGGCTAATGTCATACACTTTTGGCGCTAGGTTTAATTGTGCAGATACACTCCCTAACATTAGTACCATCGAAAACAAAGTGATACCGGCTTTAATTAAAAAATTTCTCTTCATAATGTGATTTGGTTTTAGTTCTTTTCCGTATTTACAATCATTGTTCCAAAGGTAAACGAATTTTAAATTATAGGCTTTTCTATCGCTCAAGCGCAAATACGTATGATGAGATTACGGCTTGTATAAAGACATAAAACATAGTTAAATAAGGCAGAAACAGTATATTAACGTTTTATATGTGTTAAATAACATAGAGCCACAAGGCGGGTTAGCTCAAAATGGGTTTTGATGCTTAATTAAATTCTACCCGACAAATGAAAACACTGAAAAACAGACTTTCTTTAAAAGACACTAATTGACAATTAATTTTCCCTTACCAAATATGGACGTTTCACCAGCAATTTCATAATAATATGTGCCTGATGACAACCCATCTAATTCAAGATTGAATTGTTTGGCATTCAAGTCATTCAATTGACGAACAAGCCTTCCGTTATTATCAAACAGACTAAGGGAAACAGCATTTGTGCTTTCTTCAGGCATAACAAAACGTACTTTTGTACTTGCCGGATTAGGAAAAACATTAATCTCAAAAAACGTGGAACTATTTTCCGGTTTGTTCACAAATATTAGCGGTAAATCCCAGACTGTAACATCAGTAAACTCACTTGTAAAAACAAATTTATTATCAAAAAACGAGGTCGCTTTGTTTCGGATAACTTCTCCATAGTCATTTGCAGGTTTTTGTGCAATAATGAAACTAGCAAACCCTTTAGATGCTTCTTCATCACTACTTGCCGTTGCCAAATTAATATCGTTAAATCTCCAGGTAATAATTCCTTCTTTACTTAAATGTATTTCGCAATCATGACTACTGCCTATGAATTCAACGGTTTTAAAATCAAGAAAGGCAGAAAGGCTATCTCGGATCACCACTTCATTGACAACAAATTCCGTTGGATTTTGAAAAAATATCGTGTAATTTAGTTTCACATCCTGATCCACAAAATGGTTATTTCCTATTCCTTTAGGACTAACAATCACTTTGCATGCCGTAATTGCTTTGGTGCCGAATGCCTGCACTTCTCCACACCAAATATCTTCATAAGCATTATAATCATCCAATTGGGTGGATAAAATATAACCAAGTGAGGTTCCATTATAATCGCCACAGTTTTCTACTGCAAATTGAGGGTGACTATTGCCCGGGTGTCCGGGACGCTGATCAGCCTCAAGACGAATAGCACGCCCGTTGGTTTCCCAACATATTTCAAGCGTTTCTCCCCCATTAAGTTGAAATACATCCGTAAAAATCAAGGTGTCATTAGCAAAAATTCGATATTCACTAGGTCCTGCCATATCGCCTTGTCCAGGATCTCCTTCGTTTGTAATCGTAAAACAGGCTTCCGTATCGCCATCACAATAACCTGTAACTTCAATACCGGAATGATCCCACTCTGCGTCTGCGATTGTATCAGCAGGAATTCCCGGATTTAGAAAAGTACATTGATTATCGGCTGAGATTGTTGCATTTCCACATAATGTTTGTCCTTCCAAATCAATATCACAATCAATTTGCACAATTAGCTCAAATAAACCGCTTTCAAATACATTTAAATCTCCCAAGTCAAAAGCATAGGTGTTAACTCCAACCTCTGTATAAGAAATTTCTGAACTAAGCAAACTAAGGTTTTCATTCAATTCGAGATTAACAACAACATTATCTGCCATCACAGTTCCGTCGTTATTAAAACTAATGACTAGTGTTGATGTATTACATTCCGTTAAATCTTCTCCGGAAATATCAACATTTAATAATGGACAATCGATATTTGAAATTAATGCAAAATTATTCAAGTCTAATTCTTGCCCTGTATAATCGACTGTAACATTATGACTACCGCTTGCCGGATTTAAGATATCAAACAGAGGAGGAACAACAGCACTAATATTATACGTTCCCAAATTCAATGGCATGGAATAAAAGCCAGTGTTTTCACTTATTGCTACGAGATTATCAATATCTGTTTGCAAAACAATACCGGGCAAAGGAATATCATCTACTCCAAAAAAGCCATCCTGATTTATATCATAATATACTTTTCCAGTAGCCATACTACCGGTATTGAAACTGCTTCCTTTCAGAAAAACAGCCGAATCATAAGAACTATCTCCTGCATCCCCGATAGCGAGCTTTATATGATAAGTTTCACCCTGCCATAAAATTGCCTCTGCAATAAGTGGGATGCTCGCACCATCATATTCCATGTCATTATTATAAGCCTGCCCTAAATCGGGATTATTATCGGTAGAACCAACATAATAACTCGAGTCGTTAAATGTGTTATCTATGGTTACCACATCTCCATTTGGCAACAAAGCAATGTTTATGGCATTATTTGAATAAGGACCATTAATACCGGGACCGGAAAGAAAAAAGCCAAAGACATCATTAAAACTAGAGTTTGCAAATTCATGAAATTCTTCCGAAGCGAAAATATAATCAAAAACCATATGATTATCATTAGCCACAAAATCAAATTCAATAATTACTGCATCATTAACAGTAAAACCAGGAATAAGGGCTTGTAAATCAGGATCAGAACCACCTGTCGTAGTAGTACTTGTGCTCGCAGACTCATTAGGACCAACTGCCGCAGCGGCATGACCTGTGGACATTATAATCCCATTTTCAAATCCAGTATCCACGATACTCCCGGAAAAATAGCCAATGCTAATTGTATCCCCAATAACTTCAACATTACTTGTCGCTACACTACTACTTAGCAAGACATCATTAATAAGCGCTTGTTCTGAATAGCCTGTTTGGTCAACAAAGAAATTTTTAGATTTTACTTTGGGGGATTTCTCTTTTATCCCGATTTCAACCACGGTGTTTTTAAGATTTTCAGGTAACATTAAGCAAATTATCACCATTTCACCAGCAAGAACCGAGCTTTGTCCAATGTTAAATGTTGATTTACTACTTCGCAAATCCTTTTCTTGAAAAGCATGCCAAGCGTTCGCTTCTTCTAAATATGCAAGAATGCGAGCATTTGCCCCTACCTCTTCTGCAAGTCGAATATTTACTAGTGCATCTTTATTTTCCGGCATTACAAATTGAAAATAATAATTCTGTCGTGAAATGTTTTGCAATTTTTGCTTTTTACCTGTTTCAATTTTTGCTTTTGGACTCAGTAAAAACCCTTGAAAAACAATTTCTTGACTTGTCGTTAATATTGTTGCAAATTCAGGATTGGTTGCAAGCACAGCTGGTTTCTCCTGTGAGATCAGGCGAAGGCTTATCATAATAAGTAGTAAGATTAAGCAAATTCGTTTCATGGCGTTTAGTTTAAAGGGAAATAATATCACAATTTACAACATAAAGCGGAATTATCCAAAATAATTTGATAGTCAATGTTTTATTTGAATAAAAATAAAGTGCCTATTACCCGTATTTTGCCTCAAGTGCTTTCATGATTTTGTAAACCACTGGGCAAGTTTCTGTGTTTTTCAAGCTTATATTTAAAATCTGCTGGAAATTTACCATATCTGTATGCGGATACTCCCGACATGCTTTGGGTCGAGCTTCATAAATCATGCAATAATTATCATCCATTAAAAAGGGACATCGCAAAGTTTGAAAAACAAAATATCCCTTCTCATCTTGTTCAAGATAGGTTTCAGTAAATACACCAGGCTTCATTTTAAGACGTTTTGCCATGCGATTAATGTCATGATCTGTAATCATTGGTCCTAATGATTTGCAACAATTTGCACATTGCAAACAATCTGTATCGGCAAAATATGACTCATGAAGCGAATGAACAAAGGCATCAAGTTCACGCTTATTCAACTTTTTCAATTTCTTAATTAAAGATTGAAGCTGTTTTTTATCTCGCTTTACGAGTTCGCTTAAATCGTTTAACGACATTTCGGTGAATATATCCATAGCGTCCGGTTCGGTTCGGATTAAATTGTGAAATAAATACGCCGGCGATGACAATCACAATTCCTATAACCTTCCTGTCGGTTATTAACTCGCCGAGATAGAAATAAGAGAAAATAATTGTAAAGACCGGAATGATATTCGTAAACACATTAACTTTACTAATATCCATTTTCTTTAATGCAAAAGTGTACATAAAATAGGCAATGGAAGTTGCAAAGATACTGAGTTTAATAATCGGCACCAGCGCTTCCCACACCAATCCGCTTGCAACAAAATCCTGATAATCTAAAACAAAAAATACAGGGATAAATAAAACAATCCCAATCATATTTTGGAATAAAACTAAATTTAATACGGAATATCGTGAGCTTACACGCTTAATTAGCACAGAATAAATGACTCCTGCCGTTACTGAGGAAAATAAAAACATCAGTCCTTTCCAGGATACAGCAAATTCTGAATTTCTGCCCATAACAAGAAACACAATCCCACCAAGGGAAACCACAACTCCGATTAAATTATAAACCGAAAGCTTATCTTTTAAAAAGATGGCAGCGGCAAGTGGAGTAAACAACGGCAGGGTGGATATTATTACAGCAGCCACAGCCGGCGAAACCAAACTAATTCCATAGGTTTCACCCATAAAATAGATAAACGGTTCACAAAAGGCCATGGCAAAAATCAGCAAGCGATCCTGTTTCTGTATTTTTTTTAGCCTTTTGCTAAAATACAAATATGGCAACAAAAATGCACTGGAAATTAAAAGCCTAAAAAGCACCACTGTCACCGGATTATAAGTTTCAAGTGCTTGCTTGCTCCATATAAAGCTGATTGCCCAAATCAACATTGCACCAATTAGTGCTACGTAAACAAGGGCAGGATTTTTTTTAATTTCGTTAAAATTCACCCTGCGAAATTGCGGAAATTTATTAACTTGAGCAATGAAAAAATAAACGAAACATGAGAAAACTAAAATTTAATTTATTGATGCCACTGTTGTTGTTTTATGCGTTAAACTTGCATGCGCAATGTGAATCACATATTAAATTTGATAGTTTAGTAAACGATAAGATTTTAATTGACACACTTTCTTGGGATTGTTTTGAAAATGCCGGATTTTCTGAATGGTTTACAGCAAATTATGATGCGTACCCTGTTGATAGCGAAAGCTTGGTAGATTTTCAGAATAACGACACAACAATTAAAATGCTTATTTATTTGGCAACTTGGTGCCCGGATACACGAAGGGAATTGCCTCGCATGAAAAAAATCCTTGACAAATTAAATGTCAATTGGGATATTAATTTAATCGGATTAAATCGAAAAAAACAATTATCCGATGGGGAATCGCCGGAGAACGGAATTACTCATGTACCTAGTTTTGTAATTTTTCAGAATAATATGGAAATCGGTAGAATTGTTGAGCGCCCTGAACAAAGTCTTGAAAAGGATTTGAAAAAAATACTTAATGCAAAATAAAAACATGCACCAAGTTTGGACTGTCATGCCCCAGCTCCCGCGCCCTGACAAAGGCCGGCAGCCCGTATGCTGCGATGCGTTGCTGTTGCCCCAGCAGCTTAGCGACCAAAGGAAGCTCAAGCACGCCGGTTTTGCAACAGCCGCAGAGCAGGATACGGCTATAGGCCGTAGGCAGTAACCCGAATTATTCACCATTATATAATTAAGTTTCACTATGACTGCGAGTTTATCTGTACAAAGTGAGTGACATAAATAATTCGTGTTAAGGCGCCCAAAAAAACATAAAAAACAAGCGAGTTTTTTCGATGTATTTCTAAAATATGATAGAATAAATAGCGTTTCTAAGCATTGGGTTGTCCTTAATGGCTTGTTTTTTTTTAACATTATTTAGAAACAGTCAAATTGTGCAGAAAATCCTTCAATCTTTCAACATGTTACGATCCTAATATAGATTAAATATAAATTACGAATATTCGCAGATTTTTGTTTCTCTAATTAAGAAAGTAAAATTAAGTTTGTAGTCAATAGTAACTAAAAATATAATACTATGGCTTACGTAATTAATGATGATTGTACTGCATGTGGAACATGCCTAGACGAATGTCCGGTAGAAGCGATTTCAGAAGGAGATATTTATGTAATTGATCCAGACGTTTGCACTGATTGCGGTGCTTGCGCTGATGTTTGCCCGGTAGAAGCAATTCACCCGGAAGACTAGTACAGTCAATAAAAAAATTGAAAAGCTGCTTTCCACCGGGAAGTGGCTTTTTTTATCTTATGCCAAAAATTAGTGTTGTTCTGCCTTTTTTTAATGCACAGAACAGTTTGCAATTAGCAATTGAAAGTGTTACAAGGCAGAGTTTTAAGGATTTTGAGTGCCTGTTGGTGAATAATAATTCTACAGATAAAAGTGTGGAAATAGCCACTGCTTTTGTCGGAAGAGACTCCCGTTTCATCCTGCTTAATGAGCACAAACAGGGCGTGAGCTATGCTTCAAATCTTGGAAGCCAACATGCTCGGGGAGTTTTTATCGCACGTATGGATGCAGACGATTTGGCAGCTCCCAACCGATTAAAATTACAATATGAATTTTTGATAAAAAATCCGGATTTCGGAGTGGTTGCGGGACATGTTGATTTCGGAGGAGATAAACAAAATGCTGCCGGTCTTTATCGATATACTGAGTGGGTGAATTCACTCAAAACACCGGAAGCAATTGCTTTGCGACGCTTTGTTGAAAGTCCTGTAATAAATCCCTCTGCCATGTGGCGAAAATCGATCGAAGATTCTCTGGGAGGATATGAACACGGCGATTTCCCAGAAGATTATGACATGTGGTTGCGTTGGATAGATGCAGGTGTGAAAATTGGGAAGATACCCGAAACCTTGCTTCAGTGGAATGATAACTCAACTCGGCTAACCCGAACTGACGAACGTTACAGCACGGAAGCGTTTTATCAAACCAAAGCAAAATATTTAGCAAAAAGCCTGGAAAAGATCAATCGACATTATCCGAAAGTTTATGTTTGGGGAGCAAGTCGGATCATGCGTAATCGTGCCGCATTTTTATTAACACATGATATTGAAATTGAGGCTTATATTGACATTTCTGAAAAACGGAAAATCAAGGAAAATTTGCTTTTTTACAAGGATATTCCCTCGCCGGAAAATGCATTTATTCTTGTCTTTGTTCCTCAAACTGAATTAAAACAAGAGATTCTGAATTTCCTTCTGAAAAAGGGATATGTTGAGGGAATAAATTTTTTGTTTGTTGCGTGAGTTATTTTAAAAATGCTTCCGGATCCCACAAATGCTTTTCAAAATCAATAATGCAATCGTTTTTTATCTGAATTCCTTCGCTCATTAATAAATCCTCCATAACGTGCTCGCCGTTGAAGTGATGTTTCCCGCTTAGCATTCCATTGCGATTTACTACGCGCTGCGCCGGCACATAGTTTTCCTGATAGTGGGATTTATTCATTGCCCATCCAACCATGCGTGCAGCTTGTGGCGACCCCAAATGTTTTGCAATAAGGCCGTAAGTTGTTACTTTTCCATAAGGAATTTGTCTAACAACATCATAAACTTTTTCAAAAAAATCAATTTGTGAATCCTTCTCGTTCCTCATTGATTGGTGGTTCTATCAACTGTATTTGTTTTGGTAATTCGAAACAAAGATAACGGATTGTGCGACCTTCTTCAAGCCACATTTTTTCGTAAAAAGTTTGAATCGGCGGGACAATGTGGGAATAATCATTTTCATAAATATCCGCAATATCGTGATGTGATTTCAGCTTATTATGTTTAATTACATCCTGTGTATATGCGTACAGCACAGGATCGTCGGTTTTTAAGTGAACCAAGCCTTTATCTTTTAATATCTGTTGATATTTTGAAAGAAAGCTTGAAGATGTTAATCGCTTTTTTATGTTTTTACGATGTCCGAGGTGGGGATCTGAGAAAGTACACCAGATTTCGGAAACTTCGTTTTCCTCAAAACAAAAATCAATAAAATCAACACGGGTTCTGAGAAAAGCGACATGATCCATTTTTGCTTCGAAAACCGTTTTTGCACCTCGCCATAATCTTGCTCCTTTAATATCTACCCCGATGTAATTATTTTCAGGATGAGTTTCGGCCAAACCAACCGTATATTCGCCCTTTCCACAGCCCAATTCGAGAATAATCGGATTGCTGCTTTTAAAAAAATCGGAATTCCACTGTCCTTTGAGCCGGAAGGTGTTTTGTTTTAAATCAATAAATTTTGGCTCAATAACATGAGGAAACTGTTCGTTTTCTTTGAACCGTTTTAATTTTTTCTTTGCCACGCTAAAAAATCTTATTCCTGTAATTTAATATTTAATCCAACATCCATAATGCCCGGAACGATATCATTACGCATACCATGTTCAATTTCATACAGGTACTTTCCGGCTTGTGGAAATTTGTAATTTAAACGCCATGGAATTTCGTTATCCCAAAGGTCGCCCATGCCGTCACCTAGCCATTTGCCATTTCTATCTGCCAGAACACATTCTAAAGTATCTGTTTTTACCGAGCCGTCCGGCCTTGTTTGATGAATAAACAGCCATAGGTTTCGGTAGGGATATAAACTTGCATTACGAACCATTACATCAACTTCCAATAACTGTGTGGTATCTTCTATTTCAAATTCAAAACTTGTGCGATATGATTTTCCCCAAACACCGCTGGGAATTTCTTCATATTTTTTATAAACCGTGTTTCGCCCGCAACTTACAATGATGAACATCCCAATCAAAAAAATTGTCAGTTTGGCAATTTTACTTTTTGTTATTGTTTTCATTTTTTTGTTCATTATTTTGTTTGCCCTGATGTTTCGGATTTCTATTTTTTCGTTTTTTATTGCGTGATTTTCGTTTTTTCTTGTTTTGTCCTTCGAAACGGTTTAAGCTGTCTTCATTCAAATCACTGGCATAATCATCTTTTTTATCGATGACAGCAATATCTTCATCACGTAAAAGTTTATCCGGGATATCACCTTTTTTATTCAGACTCATAATTTCCTTAACACGCTCAATCGGAACAGCTGTCATAATTGATGTATGTTCCCCTCTGAGTTCGTAATACATGATGTGTTTAAGGATGTCATTTTTCACATGACGGGCTTTTCCTTGTTTTGTTTCTAAATCTGCATTTTGCGCCGGGAATTTTTTGCGTTCATGCACATAAGTCGGCAATTCGTAATTAATACAGCATTTCAGTTTTCCGCATTGTCCGGCAAGCTTTTGTGGATTTGGAGATAATTCCTGCGCTCGTGCTGCATGTGTGGTTGTGGAACGGAAATTTGCCAACCAGGTTGTGCAACAAAGCTCTCTTCCGCAAGGGCCGATGCCTCCCAATCTCCCGGCTTCTTGTCTAGCCCCGATTTGTTTCATTTCCACACGAATACGGAACTCTTCGGCCATGATTTTAATTAATTCGCGAAAATCTACGCGTTCATCAGCGATATAATAAAAAATTGCCTTCGTTTTATCGCCTTGAAACTCCACATCACCGAGTTTCATGTTTAAACTCAGATTCCGAATCATTTCGCGGGTGCGAAGCATGGTTGATAATTCAAGCTCAACTGCCGCTTTCCATTTCTGAATATCAGATTGTTTCGCTTTGCGATAAACTTTTTTGAATTCTCCTTCGAGTGATTCTCCGTTTTTGCTGAGTTGATTTTTTACCAGTTCTCCGGTCAGGGAAACAATCCCGATATCGTGTCCGGGTGAAGATTCCACTGCCACAATATCACCTACACGTAAAGGCAGGCCGTTGATATTTTCATAAAACCCTTTACGGGTATTTTTAAATCGAACTTCAACAATGTGAAATGTTCGGGGTGGTTGCGGGATATCTTTTAACCAATCGTAAACATCAAGTTTAAAACAACCTTGTGGTATATTGAATTCACTGGTACTTTCATCAATCTCGCAAACCCTGCAACCTCGTTCTAATTCTCTACTTTTCGTCATTTGATATTCGTTTTAGGCTTTGCAAATAGGATGTAAAGTTAATACTTATTTTTGTATCAACCGAATGAGTTTGAAACTCAAATCCAAAAGGATGATTTTCCCCATTCCGTTTCGTTCAATATGATAATACGCAGACTCGATTTCATCATTAATCTGTTGGATATATTTTAGATTAATTGCCTTTGCAACTTTCTCAATAAATGCTTTTTCTGACTCAAGAACATAATTTAATTGCGGTTTTTTTGTGCGATACATTAATGACTCACGGAAAAAATGTAGTGCAAATGTCAAAAATGATTTTTGTCGCTCTCTGCCTTTGCTTGACATTTCATCTGACCAATCCAGACAGGCACGGATATCTTTTTTAACTAAGGCAATCATCCAATTATTGAGAATTTCTAGATTTTCACTACGGGTTCGACTGGTTTGGAAATGATTGCGTGCTTCTGCCAGATTCCCCCGGCTTAACCGACTGACAACAAGTGCATCACCCGCCTGAGCGTTATAGGTTTCGACAAGGTATTTACTCATGTCTTCTTCCCCAATCGGCGGAATACGAACCGGTGAAGTTCTGGACATGATGGTGGGTAACACGGTACCGCGGTTTTCAGATACCAGAATAAATACGGTTTTTGGCGGCGGTTCTTCAATCATCTTAAGCAATTTATTTGCCGCAGTAATATTCATTTTTTCCGGCAGCCAGATAATCATGACTTTAAACTCGGATTCATAGGTTTTTAAGGATAATTTTCGAATAATTTCCTGTGCTTCATCCCGGTAAATACTGGCTTGCTTATTCTCACTCGTGATTTTATCAAGCCATTGACTGAATGTAAAATATGGGGTTTCCAGATTAATTTCGCGCCATTTTTCAATAAAATGATCACTTACCGGCTTATTGTTTTTATCCTTGAAAACAGGAAAAACAAAATGCAGGTCGGGATGAATTAATTTTTGATATTTTTTGCATGAAGGACAGGTTCCGCAACTGTCGGTTTCACTGCGGTTTTGGCAGCTGATATATTGCGCATAAGCAATGGCAAGAGGCAGTTTGCCACTGCCCGGAGGACCGTAAAACATTTGCGCATGATTAATCCGCTCATCCTTTACGGTTTGGATTAATCGTGCCTTAATTGATTCTTGTCCAACGATATCTTTAAATTGCATGAATTCTTTTTTTTCAAAATTACGAATTTGTGTGGAAATACAAGCAGTCGAAAAAAAATCTTTAGTGAACAAGAGTTTCGAGAGATTCCGTAAATTAGCAAGATGAAATTCAGAACAGAAATTGATTTAAAATCATCGGATTTGCGCATTAATCATTCGCAAAACCTGTGTCTTTTCGGGTCTTGCTTTACGGATAATATTGGCGGCATGTTAAAAACTCATGGATTTAAGAGCGTGAATAATCCGTTTGGAGTTTTGTACAATCCGGCATCCATAGAAAAACAACTTTTGGCACTTTTAAACCAAGATGCACCAACTGAATCCGAATTATTTCAGCATCAAGGATTGTACTCACATTTTGATTTTCACAGCAAGTTTTCGCATCCCGACAAGGAAAAAGCGCTCAGTTCCATGCAAAATGCATTTTACTCAGTAAAACTTGAACAGCTTGACCTGCTGTTTATTACTTGGGGGACATCGCGCATTTATCGACTTAAATCAAATGATTCCGTTGTGGCAAACTGTCATAAATTGCCAGCCAATCACTTTCTCAGAAGCCAATTGTCAGTGGATGACATTCTTAAATCCTATAATAAGCTAATTGAAAAGTTATTAAGTGTAAATCCAAAATTACAAATTGTCCTGACGGTTTCTCCGGTTCGGCATTTAAAGGACGGGTTTATTGAAAATCAACGCAGCAAAGCACGACTGATTCTTGCCGCAGAAGCGCTGGAACAAAGCCATTCTGCCGTGCATTATTTTCCTGCCTATGAAATAATGACGGACGATTTACGAGATTACCGTTATTACGCCGAGGATATGTTGCATCCAAATACAATTGCCACAGATTATATTTGGGATAAATTTTCTGATTTTTTCTTTTCGCAAACAACTCGGGATTTGAATCGTGAACTCTTAAAACTTCATAAAGCCAGACATCACACATTGTTTTTCCCCGAAACCGATGAAGCAAAACAGTTTGCAAATGCACACTTAAACCGATGCCGTGAAATCATGAAAACCCATCCGGAAATTAATTTGGATGAATATGTTGAGTATTTTGGATTAATTGGGACAAAATCATTTTAGCAAAAAGCATAACGGGTAAGCATGATATCATCAATTTCTTTTTTTGCTCCTGAGCCAATATCCACCATTTTCCCGACGTCGGCAAAATGGTCTTAAATATCATTTCCGCTTAATTACCATGTGGTTTTTCCTTTTGTCAATACCACAGAATGTTTATCTTGTCAAAAATTTAAAATAATAAATTATGAAAACAATCTTGATTCCTTTTATTGCAATGCTTGCTTTAGTTTCTTGCCAAGGGCAAACAGAAACACAAGCCGAACAAGCAGCTGAAACAGAAACAACTAAAGATGTGGAAGAAAAATCTGATAAATCCTTTGAATTAACGACATGGGAAGCCTTAGATTTTAATACGGTTGAGTTGTTTGGCACCGACTGGGCGCTTGTTGCAGCCGGCAATATGGATGATTATAATATGATGACCATCTCTTGGGGTTCCTGGGGTTGGCTTTGGGGAAAACCGGTCAGTAATGTTTATGTCAGACCACAGCGACATACACACAATTACACCGAGCGTGAAGAATATTTCACCATCTGTTTTTTTAATGATGAAGACAAAGAAGCCCTGAAAAAAATGGGAAGCGTTTCAGGTCGCGATTTTGATAAGATGAATTATGATAAACTCACCGCTTTCGAAACTAAAAACGGCTCAATTGGGTTTGAAGAAGCCTACCTTGTCGTTGAGTGCCGAAAAATTTATGCCACGGTATTGCAAGAAGCAGATTTTGTGGATGGTTCACTCGGCGAAAATGTCTATCCCGAAAAGGATTTTCACACGCATTATGTCGGTGAGATCACGAATGTTTACTTGAAATAATTAGTCTCATACATTTTGTTTGTGGAGGTTTTGCCAGAATTTATCCTTTTCACCATGTTTTCCAATTAATCTCGCATTACAGTTTAATATTAAAGTGTGTACGGGATTAAAACGGGATATTATTTATGGTGTTTTAACCATGAAAGCTTGCACGCCAATTTATTAATTAAAAATAGCAGCCTTCCAAAAATAAGCTACCAGTAGCCTTCTGAAAGAAGGCTTTGTGGGTGGGATTGGCAGACCGCAAGCCAGCGTTGGCTGTGAATGGTGGATTTTTTTGTAAAATCCAGCAGATGCTTTAGACACGTTCTTATTAGATTTTACAAAAATCCAGCAGAGTGGGTATGACTGTCGGTGCTGCCTTGTCTTTTTTGCTTCCTTTTTTTGACTAAGAAAAAAAGGAAGAGAAAATAAAATGCGCTATTCGGGATAAGGAAAAAAGTAAAGACTAATAATCAAACCCACATGCTTCCATAATTTTTTTTGGGATATCTGTATTGTCGTAACTCCCTGAAAAAAGCATTTGACTGTTCCCGATTGCATAAACGGGGACAGGTTCTGCCGTATGATCCCAATTTGTAAAACCAACCCCGCTGCGTAAATTCAAAATTTTGTTGCAGGTTTTCAAATATGGATGATATGCTCCGTAATCCATGTGATAATCCGGATTATCTTGAGGGTGTTTTGCCAATGCTAACATGGACAATTCCCAATCACTTAAATCATCTATCCCATAAATATCCTCAATCATAGATTTGTCAAAAGATTTATCAATACTGATTTTTCTGCTGCGATAATAAGACATGCGTTGTTTTTTAAGCATCGCAAAGTCTGTATCATATCCACCGGAAGCATTTCCAAGGCTTAATCCTCCGGTTTCATGATCTGATGTTACAATAATCAGACATTCATCGGGATGCTCAAGATAAAAATTTAGGGCTTGCTGAACCGCCAAGTCGAAATCTGTCATTTCATGAACAATGGTTGCCGCGTCGTTTTCATGACTTGCCCAGTCAATTTTTCCGCCTTCAACCATCATGAAAAATCCCTGGTCATTCATTAATTGCTGAATTCCCGCTTTTGTGATATCAGCAAGTGAATATCCGCCCTCATGTGCTCTGTCAATGGCATAAGGCATTTCTGCATCCGAACCTAATATCGGATTAACCAACATGACTTTTTCCCCAACATTCAGCGTATCCGGATTAATTGTTTCTCGATAAATTTGATATCCTGCTTTTTCTGCAAGTGCATAAAGATTTTTATCTGCAAGGCTGTCCGCTTTATGAAAGCCGCCACCGCCGAAAAAATCAAAATCACTATCAATTAAATCCAATCCGATGCTGTAATAATATTTCCGACTGTCTTGATTTGCATAAAAGGCTGCGGGGGTTGCATGATTGATGCTTACTGAAGAAACAATTCCGATTTTATATCCTTGATCCTGAAATTTGTAAGCAATGCTTTCATATTTTTCTGTTTTATCGGGTGATTTCCCAATGCGACCTATGTTAGTTTTATATCCCGTTGAAATTGCAGTTCCGGCAGCTGCTGAACCTGTAATTAGTCGGTTGTTTGCATGAGTTGTTGATATCCCAGTAATGGGTAAAGTATCAAAACTTAGTGCTTCAAATCCCGGCTTGTCTTGTGTTAAACTATGCAAATAGGCTTCTGTGAGTTTCACATGAGAAATGCCCATGCCATCACCAATAAACAGAAAAACATATTTCGGCGCTTGGGTATCGTTCTCCGTGATTTTTTTCGTGTTTGTATCTTGACAAGACATGAAAATCAAAGATACAATGCCTATTCCCGAAAAAAGTTTTATAAAATTCGTCATAACTTGCGCTTAAGTATTAAATTTGTCAAACAATTAAGATGTAAAATTAATTGTTTTAAGCGAAATTGATTCAATTACAGGATTATTAAATGATTAAATATTGATTTATGAGTCTGAAAATTTACAATACCTTGTCTCGTAAGAAAGAAGATTTCCAACCGATAAACCCACCTTTTGTTGGGCTCTATGTTTGTGGACCAACCGTTTACGGAGATGCGCACTTAGGACATGCACGCCCTGGTATTACCTTTGATGTGTTGTATCGCTTTTTAAAATTTTCAGAGTATAAAGTAAGATATGTGCGAAACATCACCGATGTCGGGCATTTAGAAAATGATGCAGATGAAGGGGAGGATAAGATTGCAAAAAAAGCGCGTCTCGAGGAATTAGAGCCGATGGAAGTTGTGTTTTATTACATGAGACGCTATCATAAAAACATGGATCAATTGAATGTATTGCGTCCTGATATTGAACCGCAAGCATCAGCCCATATTCTTGAGCAAATTGAAATGGTGCAACAAATTTTGGACAGTGGATATGCTTATGAATCTGATGGTTCTGTTTATTTTGACGTGAAAAAATATGCAAAGGATTATGATTACGGAAAACTTAGCGGCCGAAAAATTGACGACTTGTTGAGCACAACACGTGTACTCGACGGACAAAGTGAGAAACGCAATAGTGCTGATTTTGCGTTGTGGAAAAAAGCAGCTCCGAGTCATATTATGCGCTGGAATTCTCCCTGGGGCGAAGGCTTTCCTGGTTGGCACATGGAATGCTCCGTGATGAGCACCAAATATCTCGGCGAAACCTTTGACATTCACGGTGGCGGAATTGATTTATTGTTTCCGCATCATGAATGTGAGATTGCACAATCAACTGCTGCCCAAGGAAAAGAATCCGTTAAATATTGGATTCATAATAACCTGATTACCATTAACGGACAGAAAATGGGAAAATCGCTGGGAAATTTCATTACCCTCGATGAATTGTTTGCCGGAACACATAAAGCATTGGAGCAGGCTTATCATCCGATGACGGTTCGCTTTTTTATTTTGCAAGCACACTATCGCGGAACGCTTGATTTCTCAAATGAAGCCTTACAGGCTGCCGAAAAAGGATTTAAACGTTTAATGCGTGCTTATCAGCAGATTGACAAGCTTCAAGCTTCCGACCAAAGCAGCATTTCCGTTGAAGGTATTCGTAAAAAATGCATGGATGCACTGAATGATGATTTGAACACACCGATACTGATTTCGCATTTATTTGATGCCGTAAAACTCATCGGTAATATTGAAACCGGCAGTGAAAGCATCAACGAAACGGATAAATCAGCCTTGAAAAAGCTTTTTCAAGACTTTGCAATTGAAATTTTAGGATTAATTCCCGAAGAAGAGGCTGCTGGAGAAAGCTCAGGAGACAGACTTAAATCTGTTGTCGATTTATTGTTAGATGTACGCTTGAATAGTAAAAACAATAAAGATTGGGCAACCTCAGATTTAATCCGCGATAAGCTCAAAGAAGCAGGAATTATTGTAAGAGATAAAAAAGACGGTTACGATTGGGAACTGGAATAAGTATAAGTCAACTATTATGAAAAACTCTGATTACAAATTAAATCACAAAGTGGTTTCTTTACTTGTTATAGGACATATAGTGTTTATGTTACTCGGAATTTTTGCTCAAATTTATGAAATGGATAGTGCACATTTTTTTCTGTCAGCTGCAATCACTTTCTTTTTTTCAAGTTGGCTTATCATCTTAAGTGATTTGGTGAAACAAAAGGTATTCAACAAATCATTTTGGATTTTGGCAATGTTTATAACACCATCAATTGCTATGGTTTCTTACATTTTCATGCGAAATCGTGTAATAAGGCTTGGAGAAAAAATAAATAAAGCACAGAATCTTATTTAATTTAGTTAAACAAATTTTCGGATAATCTGTTTTACTTGTACTTGGTCTTTGGATTAAAATCACTTATTTATTATTGAACTATTAACATCCTGAAAGGGAGAATTTTACTATTATGAAAATTACAAAAGATATTACCATTGAAGATTTAGTGGAAAGCTTGCCGGATTCTATCGGCTACCTTGCTGATGAAGGAATTCGTTGTTTACGTTGTGGCGAACCAATTTGGGGAACACTTGAAGAAGCTGCAAGAGAAAAGGGTTTTGATGAAGATAAAATTCAAAGCTTTGTTAAAGACTTACAGGTAATGGCTGATAAAGCCGGGAAGTAAATTTTATAGGCTTATTACTTAAATTGAACATCAAGACTTGAAAAACAATTTCAATAAGTTTCTGAAATTTATTTTAGTGACTGAATTATCTATTCGTAAGAATGTTAAATAGTGGTTCGTTAATGTAATAATTACCGACACCAAGCTTTTTTTTTGTTAATAATCCATCATCTGCTAATTTGTTCAAATAGTTAGCTGCGGTTATTCTTGATACATTCAAATCATTAACAAGAAATTCAATTTTAGTATAAGGATGTTTAAATAAGTTGTTTAATAAATCTTGACTGTAAAATTTATAATTTTCACGTATCTTATGTTTGTAATCCATCATAAGGTTACTAATCAATTTAATTAAGTCAATTGTTTCCCTAGAAGTTTGCTCTATTCCTGTTATTATAAACAGTAGCCATTCTTCCCAAGAATCTGTTTCCCTAACGTCTTGGAGTAATCGATAATAATCCGGTTTATTTTTTATTATATAACTGCTTAAGTAAAGGATTGGCAAATTTTGTAGTTTTTCTATTATCAAATACAAAATGTTAATAATTCTTCCAGTTCGACCATTTCCATCGTAAAATGGATGAATGCTTTCAAATTGATAATGAATAATCGCCATTTTAATTAATGGGTCTAATTCATATTTATCTTGGCTATTAATGAATTCTTCTAAATTACTCATTAATCGGTTAACCTCTTTATAATCTTGTGGTGGAGTATAAACAACTTCACCTGTCTCGGCTTTTTTCAATTCAGTTCCAGGAAGTCTTCTAAATCCAGCATTATTTCCTTCTAACTCTTTTTGTATTTTTATTATGATATTATTGGTAATAAAGCCGTTTTGTGAGACTAATTCAAATCCTTTTTTTATTGCGGTCACATAATTTTGAACCTCCTTAGCATTTAAAGATAAAAAAGAGTCGAAATTCAACTCCGATTTGTATAAATCATCATGTGTAGTAATAATATTTTCAATCGCTGAACTATCCTTTGCTTCTTGCATTCCAAGCGTATTAATTAAAATGCTTTGGTTGGGTATATTAGATGCTATTCCTTTCAGCTCTGCAAGCGCTGCATGAGCAGAAGCTAATTTTTTTAGCACCTTTTTGGTTTCAACATCCTTATTTAGCGGCAATTCTTTTAAAGCCCAATTATTATCCAAGCTCATAGTGTAAGGTTTTTTTGATTTTCTTTACAAAGATAGCTCATTATGTAAAGAAAACCTAATTTTCTTTACATAAGCCATGGTTAATGTAAAGTTTTTTTGATTTTCTTTACAAATTACACATTATGTATCGCTCTTTATGTCCCTCATGAATATTGCGGGTTAGTATATTAAAAAAGAAGCAAAGATGAAATTTTGTCGATTTTTGCCTAATGTTTCGCTTTCTCCGCTTGCTTCACTAAATTTGTCCCATGGCAGGAGTCTATTTACATATTCCATTTTGCAGACGGAAATGCGCATATTGCGATTTTTACTCCGTTGCAAGACCGGCATTAATGGAGCCTTTTATTGAGGCATTGAAGCAGGAAATCCGACAAACGCAAATCCAAGAAACGGTTAATACAATTTATTTTGGTGGCGGAACCCCCTCAATGCTACCTGAAAATGCAATAGTAGCCATTTTGAAATTAATTTCAGAGCAATTTGAGCTTTCTGAAAATGCAGAAATTACACTTGAAGTAAACCCTGAAGATGTCATAGCTAATCGTCTTAAAATGTGGCGCGAATCAGGGGTTAATCGATTAAGTATCGGACTTCAATCTTTGGATGATAATCAGCTGAAGCAATTAAAACGGAATCATTCAGCAAAAGAAGCGCTAAAAAGCATTGAATTATCACTTCAATCAGGTTTTGTAAATATCTCTGCAGATTTAATTTACGGACTTCCAAATTTAGAATTATCACATTGGGAACAAAGCATTCGTACGGTATTAAACAGCGGCATTACACATTTATCTGCTTACCACTTGAGTTTAGAGCCAAATACCCTGATGTTTAAACAAGTGAAGAAAAATCAAATTCACTTACCAGAAGAAGAAGAAAGTGAAAATCAATTTAATGCATTGTTTCAGATTACTGAGTCTAGGGGCTTTCCATGGTATGAAATTAGTAATTTTGCAAAGCCGGGTTTTGAAAGCAAACACAATTCAGCTTATTGGGACGGAACTCAGTATTATGGGTTTGGACCGTCTGCACATTCATTTGATGGAAATTCAATTCGCCGATGGAATCATTCCGACATTAAGGCATACATTGATAATCCTGGGAAAGTTATATCACAGGAACGACTCAGTCAAAATGACAAAATCAATGATTATTTGATAACCTCAATTCGTACACGTAAAGGAATAGACATAAATGATTTTTATAGCCGTTTTCCAAGGACCGATACAGACTATCTTGCTGGGAAATTTAACACACTCATAAACAGGGGTTTGATGCAAAATGTTGACATGGTGTATAGACTTAAACCATCAGGATTATTCCTTTCGGATGCAATCTTGAAAGATATTCTATATATTTAACGAAAATTAAACGAATTTTCTCATGATGAACTTAAGAAAGAAAAACAGCTGGTTTGCCTCTGTCCCTGTATTCTTGGCATTTTTGTGTATGGGTTTTGGCGATGTCGCTGGAACATTGACAGATTTGGTGAAAGATGAGTATGAATTGAGTAATTTCATGGCAGGATTTATTCCCTTTTCAGGGTTTATAATGTTTGGAGTTTTATCGGTTCCTTTTGCCCTAATTATGGCAAGGAATTCTAAAAATCTCATTCTAAGCATCGGATTGTTTATCGCATTTCTCGGATTAATTATCCCGACGGTTTTTGGATTTTCACTTTTTGTCGTGATTTTACTTTCAATATTATTACTGGGAGCAGGTGCTGCTTTGTTGCAAGTTGCCGGAAATCCAATCATGAAAGATGTGTCGCCTGAAGGGAAATATTCACGGAATTTGTCTTTCGGACAATTTGTGAAAGCCATCGGATCGCTTTCCGGAGCCCTGATTCCTGCCGCTGCTGCCATGTGGTGGGGAATGGATTGGAAAATTTTGTTTCCGATTTATAGTGTTGCTTTAGCTGTCGCTTTTATATTGCTGATATTTAGCAAAATAAATGAAGAAAAAACGATTGGTAATCTGCCGAGTTTTACATCTTGTTTTAAATTGTTGGGACAAAATAAAAACATTGCCCTGATTGTTTTGGGGATTTTCGTTTACGTCGGAGCTGAGGTCAGTATGGCATCAAAATTACCCAGTTACTTAGAATTAAATTTTGGTTTGAAAATCGAAGAGCTCGGAGTTGCCAGTGTCGGCTTGTTTTTTCTTAGTATCATGACAGGTCGTTTTTTGGGTGGACTTATTTTGAATTGGATTCAAGCTCGAACATTTCTTGTTATTTCAGCCTTACTTTCGCTTGTTGGAATCGCAGGTTTATTTATCGGCATTCAGTCGGTTGCAATCGTTTCAATTGTTATCATTGGCTTAGGTTTTGCAAATGTTTTTCCCTTGGTATTTTCCATTACGGTTGAAAAATATCCGGGGAAAACCAATGAACTTTCCGGACTTATGGTTACAGCCATTGTCGGTGGTGCTGTTATCCCTGTCATCACAGGGTTTGTTGCCGATCAAATCAGCATAACAATGAGTTTTATCGTTCCTGCGATTGCCTTGATTTATGTACTGTATTTGGGATTAACACAATTAAAACCAAGTGTCTAATGGAAAAGTCAGAATTTTGTATTTTAAGTTTAGATGCAGGAGGAACTAATTTTGTTTTTTCTGCACTAAAAAACGAGAACCAAATCGGTGAGAATATTATAACTCCTTCTTATGGGGATAATTTGGATCAAAGTCTGAAATCCATTATTTCAGGATTTGAGCAATTAGCGTTTCAGGTTGAAAATAAATTTCATGCCATCAGCTTTGCATTTCCGGGACCTAGTGACTATGAACATGGCATTATCGGAGATTTAGGAAATCTACCGGCATATCGTGGTGGAGTTGCTTTAGGACCTATGCTGGAAAAACATTTTAAAGTGCCTGTTTTTATTAATAATGATGGGGATTTATTCACCTTCGGAGAAGCATTTGCAGGAGCCTTGCCCGAAATTAACAAACGGGTAAAAACACTCGACAGTAAAAAGCAATATAAAAACCTTATCGGGATAACGCTGGGAACCGGCTTTGGATTAGGTGTTGTTAATGACGGGAAAATGCTTCGTGGCGATAACTCCATGCCGGCGGAAGTCTGGTTGTTGAGAAACTATCCCGACAACACTTACAATATCGAAGAATCTATCAGCATACGTGGGATTGTACGCAATTATAATCAGGAAATTCAGTCGAATGAAAGCATAAATCCCTTGGGAATTTACAAAATAGCAATCGGAGAAATGCAAGGAAATAAGCTCGCTGCAATTAAAGCTTTTGAAAGTTTTGGAGAAAGTCTCGGAGATACTATGGCAAGTTTAATCAGCATTTTTGATGCGAATTTAGTGATTGGCGGCGGACTTGCAGGAGCCTGGGATTTGTTTATGCCCTCAGCTATGAAAGCAATGAAATCTGAATTTATCACCCCCGAAGCACAAAAGATTCCACGCTTGACACATCAAGTGTTTAATCTTGAGAATGATAAGGAATTTGTAAAATTTGCCGCAGGAGAACAAACCGAAATTAGTATCCCTTTCTCAAATGAGCGCATGAATTATGATAAAATGTCCCGTGTTGGAGTCATAAAATCTCGCTTAGGAACATCAAATGCCGTTTCCTTGGGAGCATATCACTTTGCCATCTCAAAGCTTTTGTCTGATAAAGCATAAAATCCAAGATTAAAAGGAATTGGAAAGCTGAATGAGTTTATGTAAATTTACCGTGTAAAAAATGTACATAACATGACAAAAATACTGGTCATTGACGATGAAAAAAGCATTCGAAATGTGCTTTCAGACGTTCTGCCTTACGACGTGGATTTGGCAGAGAATGGGAAAGAAGGACTAGAAGCCTTTAAAAAAGGAAGTTATGATGCTGTCCTTTGTGATATCAAAATGCCGGAGATGGACGGAGAAGAAGTGCTTGAAAAAGCAATGGAATTTAATCCGGAAGTCCCTTTTATTATGATTTCAGGACATGCAGACATTGACACAGCCGTTGAATGCATAAAAAAAGGTGCTTTTGATTTTATTGAAAAACCACCGGATTTAAAGCGTTTACAGATTACTATAAAAAATGCAATCGAGAAAAAAGACTTGGTTTCCGAAACCAAAATACTGAAAAAGAAAGTCAGCAAGCGATTTGAAATGATTGGGGATTCGGAGCCAATGCAAAAAATCCGGGAAATGATTGACCGCGTTGCTCCAACGGATGCTCGTGTGCTTATTACCGGATCAAATGGAACTGGGAAAGAACTGGTGGCACATCATCTGCATGAAAAAAGCAGCCGTGCCGGCGCTCCTTTTGTTGAAGTAAATTGTGCCGCCATTCCGTCAGAATTAATAGAAAGTGAGTTATTTGGGCATGAGAAAGGCGCTTTTACATCTGCACATAAACAACGGAAAGGGAAATTTGAACAAGCTAATGGCGGAACCATCTTTTTGGATGAAATCGGAGACATGAGTTTATCTGCGCAAGCTAAGGTTTTAAGGGCATTGCAGGAAAATAAAATTTCACGTGTCGGTAGCGATAAAGACATTAAAGTTGATGTACGGGTTTTGGCTGCAACCAATAAAAATCTGAGAGATGAAATTGAGAATAACAACTTCAGAGAAGATTTATATCATCGCCTCAGCGTGATTATTATTGATGTACCTTCACTGAATGAACGCAAGGATGACATTACATTGTTGGCAGATTATTTTTTGGAAGTTATTTGTCAGGAGCATGGAACTCCGAAAAAGGTACTCACTGAGGGTGCCTTAAAAGCATTGCAAAATTACAACTATACCGGAAATATTCGGGAATTCCGAAATTTGATAGAACGTTTGATTATTCTGTCACCTGAAAAAATCACAGAAAAAGAAATTCAATCTTTTGCTTATCCATTTGATTAATGCCTATGCGAAAAGAAACAGATTTTATCGGAGAATTGGAAATTCCTGAATCTGCATTGTATGGGATACAATCCATGCGGGCAAAGGAAAATTTCCCTTATGCTTCAGCTTTTCATCCGAAATGGTATCAGGCAATGGGAACGGTAAAACTTGCAATGTTTCAGTGTATTGAGAAATTTCAGCATGATGCTCAAAAAAAGTACGGAAAAATTGAAAGTTTAAACGTGATTTCTCAGGACATTCTGTCTGCAATGTCACAAGCTGCTGCTGAAATTAGTGAATCGGCACATTATGAGCATTTCATTGTGCCTGCAGTACAAGGTGGAGCCGGGACAAGCATCAACATGAATGTCAATGAAATTATTGCAAATCGAGCCTTGGAAATTTTGCAAAAATCGCCCGGGGATTATCATACAATTCACCCGATAGAGTATGCAAATCGCTATCAGTCAACCAATGATGTTGTCCCAACCGCTTTGCGAGTAGCTGTCATGCAAATGCTTAATGAACTTGAGGATAAAATCAATCAATTGCGTTTTGGTCTTGAAACGAAAGAGAAAGCATATCGCGACAGTTTAAGAACAGCATATACACAAATGCAGGAAGCCGTGCCGTCAACTTTCGGGAAATTATTCAGTGCATATAACGATGCGCTTTCGAGAGATTGGTGGAGAGTTTCTAAGTGCTTTGAACGGATTAAACTAGTCAATCTCGGTGGCTCAGCTACCGGAACCGGCTTAACTGTTCCTCGTTATATCATTATGGAAGCTGTTCGCGAATTGCAGAAAATCACAAAACTCCCAGTCACGCGCAGTGAAAATTTGGGTGATGCAACGGCTAATTTAGATGCCTGGGTTGAAATTCACGGCATTTTAAAAGCACATGCCGTTAATTTGGAAAAGATTAGCAGCGATTTGCGTTTGCTTGCAGCCGATATCAATAAAGATAAAAGCCTGAAAATTCCTCAGAAACAAATCGGAAGTTCAATTATGCCCGGAAAAGTGAATCCGGTGATATCCGAATATCTGATTACCATTGCACATAAAGTGTATGCAAATGATCAATTAATTTCTGGATTAAGTGGGCAAGGCGTGTTGGATTTGAATCCATATTTGCCGGAAATCGGTGATGCCATGCTTGAAAGCCTCAGCCTTTTACTTGCCGGAAATGAATCGCTGTTAAAGCACCTTATTTCAGGAATGCAGGTTAATTCTGAAAACTCAAAACAGCAACTGTATCTAAGTGCCAGTATTGCAACAGCACTTATTCCGCTTGTCGGATATACAAAGGCAGGAGAATTGGCTCAGCACATGCGAGAATATAAAATTGATATTTTTGCAGCCAATGCAGAGTTGAAACTTGTCGATGTAAAGAAACTTAACAAGGCATTGCAAGCAGAAAATTTAATGAAACTGGGATTTACCATAGGCGATTTGTTGTTGTCTGAATAATCCGCTCGGAAATTTTTTTAGTGAGATTTAATCAATAATTTTGCCGATAATAATTTGCTTATGAATAAAGAGATAAAATATTACGCCCATGAAACAGCAGTTGTCGATGCAGATTGTCAAATTGGTGAAGGCACAAAAATCTGGCATTTTTCTCATGTAATGAGTCATTCCGTAATCGGGAAAAATTGCAATCTCGGACAAAATGTGCTTGTTTCTCCCGATGTGGTGCTCGGGGACAATGTAAAAGTACAGAATAATGTGTCAATTTACACCGGCGTTGTTTGTGAAGACGATGTGTTTTTAGGACCATCTATGGTATTTACCAATGTAACAAATCCACGCTCAGGAGTAAACCGCCGAGGTCAATATGAAAAAACATTGGTGAAAAAGGGAGCAACAATTGGTGCGAATGCAACCATTGTTTGTGGTCATGATATTGGCGAATTTGCATTTATCGGAGCCGGAGCCGTGATCACAAAAACCGTAAAAGCTTACGCATTAATGGTCGGTAATCCTGCCAAACAACTCGGCTGGATGAGCGAATACGGACATCGCTTGCATTTTAACGATGAGGGAATTGCAATTTGCCCCGAAAGCAAAGCAACATATCAATTAAATGATGATGAAGTCAAAAAAAATACAGAATAATGGAACAAAATAATCCCACAAATTTCGGACTGATTGGTGTCGCAGGATATATTGCAATTCGCCATATCAAAGCAATTAAGGAAACTGGAAATGAACTTTTAGCCTGTCTTGATCCTTTCGATTCAGTCGGCTTCATTGATTCATATTTCCCCAATGCTGATTTTTTTAAAGAATTCGAACGTTTTGACAGGCATCTTGATAAACTCAGACATCAGGATCAAAAAATTGATTATGTCAGCATTTGCTCACCAAACTATTTGCACGATTCACACATCCGCTTTGCACTAAAACAGGGAGCCCATGCAATTTGTGAAAAACCATTGGTCTTAAACCCATGGAATCTTGATGGACTAAAGGAGGTTGAAAAAGAAACCGGCAAAAAAATCAATAATATTTTGCAGTTACGCTTACATCCATCAATTATCGCGTTGAAGGAGAAGATTGATAATGGTCCGAAAGACAAAGTTTATGACGTGGATTTGGCTTATCTGACAAGTCGCGGAAACTGGTATCATTACAGTTGGAAAGGTGATGTGAATAAATCCGGAGGGATTTCAACAAATATTGGCGTGCATTTTTATGATATGCTGACTTGGATATTTGGTGATGTTAAGGAAAGCATTGTTCACGAGCATGGTACACACAGAGCAGCTGGATTTTTACAGTTAGAAAAGGCACGCGTTCGCTGGGTGTTAAGTGTGGACGAGAATGATCTACCCAAAGAAGTAAAAGCAAAAGGACAACGAACATACCGATCGATTACCGTTGAAGGTGAAGAAATTGAATTTTCACAAGGTTTCACGGATCTGCACACATTAAGTTATCGTGAAATTTTAAAAGGCAACGGTTTTGGATTAGAAGCCGCCAGAAAAAGTATTGAAGTCGTTTATAGCATAAGAAATTCCCAGCCCGTTGGATTGAAGGGTGATTATCATCCATTATGCAAATAAATGTCATTTTTTACTTTTGAAAAAAGATCTATTTTTACAACAAATTTAATTTGAGAATCCATGTACAACGCTATTGTTAAGAAAGAAAAGAAAATTGCAGTGATTGGTTTAGGGTATGTAGGTTTACCGATTGCCCTTGAATATGCAAAACATGTCCAAGTCATTGGGTTTGACATTAAACCTGAGCGGGTAGAGTTAATGAAAAAAGGAATTGATCCCAGTAATGAACTGGAAGCTGCCGATTTTGAAAATCGTGATATCCTGTTTACTGCGAATGTTGAGGATTTAAGAGATGCACATTATTTTATTGTCGCAGTACCAACGCCAATTAACGAGCATAAATTGCCAGAATTAACCCCATTGATTAAAGCTTCTGAAACCGTTGGTAAAGTCTTGAAAAAAGGCGATTACGTTGTGTACGAATCCACAGTTTATCCAGGATGTACCGAGGAAGATTGTGTCCCGGTTTTGGAACAATTTTCAGGGCTTAAATTTATTGAAGACTTTAAAGTCGGATATTCACCCGAACGAATTAATCCGGGCGATAAAGACAACACCTTAACGAAAATTGCAAAAGTATCGTCAGGCTGTGATCCAGAATCTGCTGAAAACATTGCAAGAATTTATGAAATGATTATTGAAGCAGGTGTTCACAGAGCCAGCTCAATAAAAGTCGCAGAAGCCGCTAAAATTATTGAAAACACTCAGCGTGATGTCAATATCGCTTTGATGAATGAGCTTTCAATAATTTTTAACAAGCTAGATATCAACACCTTTGAAGTGCTTGAGGCTGCTGGCACAAAATGGAATTTCCTAAAATTTGTTCCAGGTTTAGTTGGTGGACATTGTATTGGTGTTGATCCTTATTATCTTTTGCATAAAGCGAAACAGTTAGGTTATCATGCTCAAATTATTAATTCCGGAAGAGCAATTAACGACGGAATGGGTGCGCATGTTACCAAACAAACTATAAAAATGATGCTAGCCAATGATGTTGTCTTATCTCAGGCAAAAGTTTTGGTTCTAGGACTTACTTTTAAGGAAAATGTATCTGATATTCGTAATACCAGAGTCGTTGATATTCTTAAAGAATTAGATGATTACAAAGTCAAGTACGATATTGTTGACCCACATGCTGACTTAAAAGAAGTGAAAGAAGAATATGATATTGATATGAATGAACTCAGCTCCGGTTACGATGCAATTATTGTTGCTGTTAATCATGATGAATTTGTGAATTATGACGAGGATTTCTTTAAATCTATTTCTCGTGGTAACGGAATTTTAGTTGATATTAAAGGAATTTATAGAAACAACATTCAATCAATGAAATATTTTAGCCTCTAAGCTTATTTATCGTTTTAATCAAACTACAACTTCTCCAAAGTTCGAACTTTGGAGAAGTTGTAATTTATAAGCGATTTCAGAGCCGTTTTTCTTAACTCCTAACGGATAATATTCGATTCCCCTGCTATGCTGTGAAGCATACTAAGCCATAAGGATTTCCTGTAAAATCTTACTATTTTTGAAGTGGTGAATTTAAAGAATTATTGATATGACAAATTTGAACTGGTCTGAACTGCCTTTTGGTTATGTAAAGACCAACGCAAATATGCGTACTTATTTTAAAGACGGATCATGGAGCGAGCCTGAAGCTTCTGACTCTGAATTTATGAACATCCATATGGCAGCTACTGCCTTGCACTACGGACAACAAGCTTTTGAAGGGATGAAAGCGTATCGTGGTAAAGACGGTAAAATTCGCATTTTCCGGTGGGAAGAAAACTGGAAACGAATGGAAAACTCTGCACATGGAATCATGATGGAGCCTATCCCTAAAGCGCTTTTTAAGCAAATGGTTGTCGAGGCAATTAAACGCAATGAAGAATTTGTGCCCCCTTATGGTACGGGAGCAGCTTTATATATCAGACCTTTATTGTTCGGATCCGGACCACAAGTTGGTGTTAAACCGGCTACAGAATATACTTTTGTTGTGTTCGTCACTCCGGTCGGTCCTTACTTTAAAGAAGGTTTTAATCCTGTTAAAATTGCAATTGTTCGCGATACTGATCGTGCCGCCCCATTAGGAACCGGTACACTGAAAGTCGGAGGAAACTATGCGGCTTCTTTACGTGGAGTTGACCGCGTGCATAAAGCCGGTTA
>JAQIBY010000072.1 GCA_027858835.1 Bacteroidales bacterium
TCATTAATTGATGCTTTATAAATTGAATATTCGCCAGTTTTTCTTTTTTTTCTTGTTCCCCAGAAAACAGCATCGCTCTCTTCGACCCAAAAGTAAAAAGCGTTACCAAGCCACGCATCTTCTTTAACACAAAATATCGGTTCTGCTAATTCTCTTTCCCTTTTTTCTTGTGTGTGATAAAAGGTCATATTGCTCTCTATTATTGGTTAAAACAAAGAAAGGTAAAAAATGTTTAATCTCAAAATATTGTATTTTACAATAAGCTTTGAGTATGGATGATAAAATTTTACAACAGTATTACAATGCGGACATCTCATAATTATAAAACTTTTAATACAATAGGTAAAACAATAGACCCAATAAGAGCTAAAATGCTTACCAGTATTGCCCAATTTGATTTTTTAATGGAATTCTCCATAAGTAAAACTTCTAATCTTTTTTTTGCTCTGGAATATTCTTCATCTTCGGATAGACGATTGAAAAAATCATTCCAGGATGTTGCTATAATTTCATTCCCTTTTGTAGTGATGTGCAAAATTTCAATTTTGGCATAAGTAGCTCGCTCTAAAATACCTAACTCATCAACAAGGATTTTTATTACTCCCAGGACTAAACGAAAATCATATTTATAATCATTGACAAGGTCAGCAGATAATTGGCGTTCATACCATGATTGCCCCGTTTCTTTAAATTTAGAAAGTATAACTTCGGCTACCTCAAATTGTTTTTCGTTCAGATATTTTGTTTTCATTATTTTATTTATTCCCTTTTGCTCTATTGTGAGTTTTGCATAACATTTGGCAATTTTTAAATTATAGTTTTAACTTAAAAGTATTTGTTCTATTTCTTCACTCGCTTTTTTCAAAGCTTCCTTTGTTTTGTCTTTTAGTTGTTGTGCTTGTTTTCTTATGCCTGTGATATGGTCAGCTATTTTTTGCTGTTCATTTGGAGCTGGTAAGACCAAAGGGAAGTTTCTTATGGTTGGTATTGTGATGTTTCCTTGAACAGCACCAATCTTATTTCTTTCAACTAATTTTATCATTAGTGAAGAATTCAAATAATAGGATAAAAAATTCTTTACAATGCCGGAATTTTCAGCCAAAGTGAACTTTATCATAAAGGACCCAAACGCAAAACCATCTATATTTTCAGGGACTAATGCAACAATTCCAATAGTTCCACTTCTACTGATTAAAAAGTCATTTTGTTTTACAAAGCAATTTCCAAGTAAATTTCTTGCACTCTCTGGTAAATAAACAACTTCATCAACGCAAATTTCATTTCGCTTTAAATCTTTTATTCTCAGAAGTGGCACACCGCTTTCAACATACTCATTGTTAAACGAAGCACCATAAGTAATCTCAGATATGTGCAATCCTAATTTTGACTTTCGGGATTGTGAATTTTCCATGGATGTCAAAACTTCATTGAAATACGTTTGATGATAAAATGGGTCGTATCTATTTCCTGTTAGCTCATTTGCAGTTGTAGTAAAAATTCTATTTTTCAACGTGTTTTCAGGCGGTTCAGGCAATTTTATTCCTAACTCGTTCAATAAATAATCGTCAATGCTTGAAAGTATCTTGTCGGCTTCAGCTTCATTCTCATTTTTCTGTTCAACAACTTTACTTGTAATTTCTAAAATTCGTTTGTCTTCAATGATTGGGATTGAGAGTAATGCGGGATAATCTAATGCAGGGCGTGTGCCGCCTGTCGCCCTGCGACTTGCTGATTTTTCGCCAATGTCAGTATTTAAAAACGCCGCAAGCGTTTCACTGATTTTTTTATTGCCAGTGCGAATTACACAAACGTGCTGATTAATATTTCCTTCAAATCCTTCGGGAGCAACAGAAGCAACAGCCATACGGCCAACGCCTGTAATTTTAACCAACAAATCGCCTTCTTTAACTTGGCTACGTTTCAACATACCGTTGTGCGTTTCTTTGTTGATATATTTACAATCGTCAAATTCTAAAATTCCAGTTGATGATAGGTTTTGAACTCTTAAAAAAGGTATGCCGTTTCCTTTTTCGGAATAATACTTTTCGCTCTCAGTTGTTTTTGGTGTTGCACCACTTGAAATCCCAATAACATAATCACGTAACTTCTTTGGCTCTTTAGACAAAACTTTTTTTTCAAGCTCCAATAATTCGGGAACATAGTAAAAAGGGTCAAGGCGTTTTTCCAATTCACTTTTTTGTAAAATGAAAACACGGTTTTTGTTTATTATGTTGGATTGTATTGTGTAATTGCCCATTATTTCTCCGTTTCGTTAATGTGAGCAATAAATTTTGAGAGCTCTTTACTAATTTCAATTAGTTCGTTATTATTTGTATTCCTACCAGTTGCATCGTAGCCAATATCTTCGGCAATTGCCATAAAAATTGGGTAATCATCTAATGTGGTTTGTTTTGCCAAAAAGTATTTTTCGGTTAATTCTTCCTTGAGCAAATTCACTTTGTCAGTAAATGAGGTTTGAATTGTTGATTTATCTGCTCGAATAATTTCAGTGATTTCCTTTTTACTGGCTTTGGGATTTAATGCTTTTGCATCGGCTTCTAATTTCTTAATTGTTGTTGTTTTTTCTTTTTCCCATTTCTCAATAGTTTCAATATAGCTACTGTCTTTCTTTATTGACTCTTTGAGTTTGTTTTTTTTGTTGTTGATTTTTTCGGTTTGATTCTTATTATGTTTTCTCAGGAACAAAACAGAACTCTTTACACCTGCACCAGTGGCACTAAAAGCGGTTTGAGGCATAGAAACAACGGCAACAATACGAAACATTTCTTCAATGTTATCACGTACATATTGCATACTACTGTTTGTCAGGATACCATCAGGAATTACAATAGCCAAATAACCGTGTTCAATTAAAAATTTATGGCATTGCTCCAAAAACAATACTTCGGTACTTTGTCTATCTCGTAGGCTTTTCTTTTTGGTCACTTCGGCTTTAATATCTAACCAGTCAATTTCTTTTGTACCCAACGTGTATAAACTCAAATATGCTTTTTCAGAAAGCTTTATAGAACTGCCAAATGGCGGATTTGTAATAATAAAATTAAACGAATTATATTTAAACTCTTTATTATCCGATTTTTTTTGCATTTCAAGGTCGGTTAAAAGTCCGTCCGATGCAATTACGTTTGTGTGTCCGTCATCGTGAATAATCATATTCATTTTGGCTGTTCGGGCTATTTGGTCGTTTATTTCGATGCCAAAAAGGTTCTTTTCTGCAAAATTGTGCCAATATGTGTAATGGTCTTTTTCATCATTTACAGGGTGGTAATATTCATTTGCCTGTTCTCTAACTTTATCCAACGCATAAAGCAAGAAGCCACCGCTTCCGCAACTTGTGTCAAGTACCCTTGATTTGTGGTCTATGGGTAAACTGTCAACAATAAATTTTACAATTGGACGAGGTGTGAAATACTGTCCAAACTCACCACGAAAGTAACTGCCCATAAATGTTTCAAAGGCTTTTCCTTTGCTATCAAGGTCAGTTTTATTCAGATTTATTCGCTGAAAATATTTTACAATCGTAAGGGTTTCTTGTGCAGTTAAAGAAATACCGTCTTTGAAAACTTCTGGCGCATCTTTTTCCCCAATTGCATAAATTTTTTTAATGCGTTTTAAAAGGTCTTCTGGTTCTTCGTTACGGAAAATCTGAAAATCGTAAGGGTCTCCATTTTTTCGTGGGTGTTTTTCGTCCCATATTTTACAGAAAATTAGTTTGTCCAATTCGTCAAAAGCAACACTTGGATTTCGTTGTCCACCGCCCCAAAGTGCTTGATGCGATTGTGTAAAAATCTTTGTAAGTTCACTTTCAGTAACAACTTGAAGTTCAAAAAACTTTTGCTTTGCATTTGGGTCTGGCTCGCCTATAATACCTATGTCCTCTGTGTTAATATGTAAAATTCCACCTTTAACATATTTGTATGGAGCAAGTTTTTTAATCCCAAATTGTGGAATATCGGGGATTTCAATTCTGCTTTTCGGCTTTTTGTCAGGTACTTCGTAATATTGATTTTTAATTCGGGAAGTCGTCCAAACATATTTTGCCCCTTCGGCAACAGCATAGCTGTAAGCTTGGTCAACTGCAATATTAAATTGTTGGTCAGTTAAATCTTCTTTTTTGCACTCAACTAAAATGTATGTTTCTTCGCACTCATTATCATTATAAACAATGATATCCGCTTCTTTGGTTTCCGAACCCATTTGAACGGAAACAAATTGTTTAATTCTGTCAACGGAATAGCCATAAATCAGAGCTAAAGTCAAGAAAGTTTCTGCTTGTACTTTCTCTTCAGGATTATTGTAATTCCTCTTTTTATTTTGATGAATATATGTGATAAAATCTCGGTTCTCGTCAAACCGTATTAGTCCTTTATCTATTCCTGTATTAATTAAATTCATTCTTATTTGTCCTTATGTTATAATAAAAACACAAATGTATTAAATTTCGGTGGTGCGACGGCAAGAAAATGTCTTTTTATTCAATACCAAATATTCTAAAAATCCTCATCCCTCAATTCCTCCATGCTTTTCTCAACAACCTTTGAAAGCTCCGGATTTTGATTATAGAAAAACATCCGGAAAGTATTAATGATAAAATCCTTTTTTCGATTGGCTCTTTCGAGCTGTTCAATCAGGGTTTTTAATTCATTTTGTCCACCTTCTTTTAAAATTAAATCATCCGGGAGAAAATAGGAAAATGGCGTATCTAACTTAATACAGATATCAATTATGGTCTCAACGTCTAATTTGGTTCTTCCGTTCAGCCAGTTTGCGACTGTTTGACGAGTTATGCCCATAATATCTGCAAATTCCTGATGAGTTACTTTCTTAAGCTTAAGCAACCCTTTGATTTTCAGGTCAATAGAAAAATCATGTAAATTTTTTTGCATATTATTGTATAATTTCTTGCATATTAAATGTTAAATAATTTACTTTGTTTTTACAATTTAACCAAAATTTGAACGCAATGCGAAAAATATTGCAAAAATCGTTAAAAAAAAATAGGCTTAAAACAGTAATATTGAAATATAAAGGAGCTATGGTTGGAATACTTCTTCGCATTGCTTATAATACAATCATAGCGGGTGGAGCTGGTTACTCCACCCACCTTTCTGCAAAATCATCAATCTGTTATAATCAAGGAGGCAAGCGCAGCTTATTCCCATTAATAGGAATAGTTGCGCTTTTCTTTTACCAAAAAAGTATTAACCAAAACCCAAGTTCCCATGAGTGAAAATTCAAAAAAATTAGTAACCAAGTCAGGTGAAAGTAAACAAGCAAGCAAAAGCACTGATGGTAGTTTGGGTTGTCATAAAAAAGCCGAGGGGGTTCATAATCCCCCGGCTTTAATACCAAAGGCAGTTAGAGTAAAGTACAAGCATCATCCAGAAAGAGGTGTGTTACTATTCAATGGTAAAGGCGAACATATCAAAACTGTATCAAATGATTATGCAAGTTTGATAAAGAGGAAATCAAATATTTTATTTTGCTACTATCCACAAACTAAGCGAATCGTAGAGGAGGAGCTCAATCAATTTTTGTTATTTCCTAAGTTGAAGATATTGTGTGATCACTATAATACACAATTATTCTACTTAACACCTCCTGATGAAATATTCCGAAATATTGTAAAAGATCGCGATGTTGATGGCAATATTGAAACCTATTTTACTGCAACACTTAATTATATTGGCAATGCTTATACGATTAAAATTTCAAAGCCGGTATTTAAGAATTTAAAAGCACCTGCCCGCATTAATCATCGCTATATGGGTGATAAATACACGCTTATTTCTGATCATTCTGTTACAAGGTACTTGTATGAGTTGCCTAATGAAGTTGCAATTAATGTTCCACAAAGATAGATAGCTATTATGGACGGACTTATTCAAACAGGAACTGCTGCTATCGGATGCCGAAAAAAATGGGTGTCCCATGAGCAAATTAACGATCTGTTTGGTGAAGTTTCAAAAACTACACTTGCAGATTTCCGACGGAATCGGAGAGTAACCTTTGCCAAACATCCATTCAAACGTGATTATATCTATTCACTTGAGGAAATCGAAGGAATTATTAATTCGACAGTTGTCGAAAGAAGTATTACTCATCAATAAAAATTCAAGTTATGAACGAAAAATCAAAAACAATCAAAAACAATCAAGCCATGGAGTTGCTGAAATTCATTGAAGAAAATGTAACAGTAAAAAAAGACCAGGCGCATTTAAAATCTGTAATTGAACAGGTGATCGAGTTGCCTGAAATTGTAAAAGCCAAAATCAATGATGGTGGCCTTTTGGATGCAATTGAAGTTCTTACTGAGTTTGGGAGATTTGTAAAAATTACAGAATTTCGATTGGCATTGTTGGGTTTAACTCCTGAAGCCAGAATTATTGCAGAAACATCTTCTTTTCGAGTTTTTAACGAACTGATTCAGAACATTGTTGATGTTGCTGGAGAAGATATCATCGAGGCTCTTTTTTCTAAGTTTGCAATTTGGGATGAAGGTGAAAGCGAAGAATCCACTCGAATTATTATTGACGATGTCAACAAAAAGACAATTGTCAACCTTGAGAGTTATCGCAAAATTGAGATAACTGAAAATCTTGACTCACCAAATGATGCAAAAATAGAGTGCGTAACTCCATCTGGTTCTGTTGATACTTTCAACGTAAAATCCCCTTCATTATTTATCAAAGGAACTTATGTGACAACGGATGAATTTGATAAAGCAGAGCAAGCTGAGTCTGAGAAAGCTCAGAAATCTGAGCGGGACAAAGAGACTAAAGCCGAGGATTAATAATAAAGCCCGGACAGTACTTGATGCTATTGGAGGTCATGCTCCTTCCGGGCACACTGGGTTAGCAGAGGTTAACCAAAATGGCTGTCTGAGTTTACCAAGCTCAGGCAGCTTTCACCCCAAACTATTAAAATTAGAGATTATGAGTAAATTAAACACAATTACAGCGTTAGCAAAAAAGTTGTCATCAGAATTTGGTGAAACTGTAGAAGGAGCAGGATACAATATGTTGTATCAAATGCTTAGGGTTGAGCCTAAAAACAGCCCTAAAACACTTAAGTCAATCCGAAAGTCTATTAGCAATAAACTTGAAGAGGCAGGTATTACTAATAGTCGATTTAGGCTTGTTGCAGAGGTATATGCCGATAGCAACGAAGCGAAATTTGAACTTATGTTATTCGAATTTGAGACCGCAACACTAAACTCAGATAAGGTGTCCGACTTGCTTAAAAATGCATTTGAAGTAATTGAAGAAGAAGCCCCGGAAATCTTAAAACGTAGAGCAATTAAAGCTAATGAAAATGATGTAACGGTGTAGGATTATGGAAAAACAAGATGTAAAAGTAGGGGCTAAAGCAATTTACTATCCGGTAATACTGCCAGATGGTTCAAAGCCTTCAAGATTTCGTACAACTATACTTTCAGAACCACGGGAAACCAGCAACGGGTTGCTTGTGTGTAAAATAGCGGGAATTTCAGGAGCAGTTTCAATCAAGCATTTAGAGTTGAGACAAAAAAAATCAGGGAGTAATGAGCTCCCTGGTTCTTAAAACATCTTGTTCAATTCTTAACTACAATACTAATCAAACAAAATGTCTGATAACAAACATTCAAAAGTATGAATAAAAAGAAAACGAACCAAGAAAAAGTAATACAAAAATCATATAATGAGATGCTGACAATCAATTTTAAGCTTTCAAAAACATTATTCGATACATTTTACAATGCTTACAATGAAACGAGACCATTGCGCAGCAAGCTTAAACTCCAGCATCGTGAGTATTACTATACATTAATTCGAGTAGCACGCAACCAGATCATAAAAAAACAAAAAGAAGCCCCCGGTTCATTAAAGCCCGGAGCCGTTAAAATATCAGTTAATTCTGTGATGCTATCCAAGAAAATGTCCACAACGTCCAGAACAATCAGAAATTACAATAAAATACTCTTAAAATTAGGATTAATCAATAAGGTATTCCACGGTGTTAATCGAAATTACGAGATTTATTTTAACCCATTTTTGATGTTCTATACCGAGCTGAATAATCCCGAAAAATTGCCTAAAGAGCTTCAAAATTCTCAGGCTCTCTCAGAGTTAAATTCCCTTTTGTTACGGAAAAGGTTTCCCCAACTTACAGAGTTGAATAGACATTCTAATAAACAAATAAACAATGCGGAGCATTCAAATCAGAACGATATAGCTGATAATTCAAATGCAAACACTGAAAATAGGCTGTATTCAAGCCCTTTAAGTGGGATTTATAGTATTTCTGATTTGGATGCAATGTTATCACGAAGCTATCGCTTCGAATGCAATGACACCATATGCAGTGACACTGGGTTTGCAGATGCCAGCTGTAAAAATGCAGAAATCGATCAGTCGAATGTTGTCCCCGGAGATCAAAAACCACTCCGATCCAGCACCCCCAATTCCGCAGCCCCCCCTCAAGCTGATGATGCTCGAGATAATTCCAGTACTGCATCCGTAATTGAGCCGATGTCCGCAGAGGCTGATGATAGCAAGAAAAATAAAGTGTTTAGAATTGAAAAAATTAACCAAAAAACAATTAGGCAGCAACTTAAGCTGCAAAGCTTAGATGATTTGCGAATTGTTTACGCTCAAATCCTTTACAATTTTGCGCTGGATAGAATTCCAACATGGAAGGAACGTGTTTATGATGATACTGCAGGAGAAGTGATTTTGTACATTTCTGAAACATACTTTGGTCACTGCAAGTCAAAAGCCCAGATGTCTCGTGAGCTTGAATTGTTTGAGAGAGCAGTTGAGACTGCTGCAAGATTTATCAGAAAAAAACTATTAAGTGGAAAATGGGCGCAAATGTGGCAAATGCCCGGTACTTGGTTCAATGAAAATTATAATAAGGGATTCCGTCAGCAGCTCAGGTACTTGAAGGAAAAGCGTGAAAAAGCTTATAAGCAGAATCTTAACAAACAGCGATTAAATGTTAATCAAAAACTCAATGAAATTTTAGTTGAGTATTTCTCAACAGATTATGACAATTACTACCAGTTACTTGCACGTGTTCGAAACACAATTCCATCACGTGAAAAGCAATTCAAATATTGCATAAAAAACAAAATACAAGAGGTTTCTAATCATTTTAAAAACTCTAAAATTGCTTAGCCATGGGAACTACTTTTAGTCGTGATAACAAACCGGGTCCAAAGAATAGTAAATTCAAGATGACAATTTACTTTCCACACAATCGCCAAAAACCGGAAACATGGTACTCATTTCCGAAATATGACAAAGAAGGTGCGAAAGCACAATTTGACAGAATGAAGCGGACACTAATTGAGAATAGGCATCATGGAGACGTTACCTCATCATTTTTCCGTGACATACAAACAGATGAGGTCATAGTCAAGATGTATGGCGGTGAAATCGTAGAGTCTAAACTTTAATTCAAATAGAGATGAAAACAACTGAAATCATTATCAATCTTCTCCGAATGCAAACTGCACCGATTAAAAATTCGGAAATCAGGAAGTATCTTAAGGAGAATCACAACATTGAAACCTCATCGGTTCAGATTCGCCAATTTATTCACCAAATTAGAATTCTGATCGAACCAAAGCTTATTAGTAATAATCGAGGTTATTACATTTCTAACAATAGCGAAGAAACGCTTAAGTACATCAATTCACTTGAAGGCAGAGCAAATTCAATGCTCACAGTTGCTAATAGCATGAGGAAAAGCCTTTTTTCAAAACAACAGATGGAACTAAATTTTTAACAAATAAATCAAATCACTATGAAATTTATCACACATTTAATCACCCGGTATTTCCGCTTTCACTTCAAAAAAGTATTCAGACGTGACTTTATTAAACAGCTTGAAAAAGTTCGTAAGTCAAATGAATTAAAGCGCATTAAACGTGCGAAAAAAGCGGTTAAGAAAAATCCAAATGTAAGTATTCCATTTCGGAAAGCATCTTATCAGGAAATTCATCAACAAGTTTTTAAAGGACTTGTAGGACTTTACACAGTGTTTCAACATGAAGGAATGAAGCAAGGGTTGCCATTCAAAAACAGAGTGCTTGTTAGTAATTGGAAAGATTTGCAAAAGGCGATTAGAAACATGAATTCAGGTTTAGTTCTCCCGAAAAACAAAATTAAGGAAGTGCTAAACACATTTATTGCTGATGAAATCATTGAAATGACATGGCAGCAATTGAAAAAGAAAGAATCAAAAGAAAAGCATTACAAGTTTAAAATTGAATTTTCCAATAAGTTTAAAATGCCCTTGGTATGGAAAGCAAGAAAATTGAATTAATGATAACCAAAGCCGGTTTTCAAAATTTTAGAACTTTTGAGAAGGCATTTTTAACTGCTGCTGCACGAAATCGAAACAAAGTGTTCAATATGCAATCAATGCAGGAACTGATTTTTACACTTCGTGAGCAACTCTATCAACCACAGTGGGATTATGTAGAGCCGGAAACACTGGTTCTTGACGAATCTATATTTGAAACACTGAGGAACTGCATTAACTGGGCATGGTTTAAGAATTCCATTAATCCAAGCCTGAAATTGTACTTAAAAGCTAAAATCAAAGAAGGTGAAAAGCAATTATAATATTTTCTCAGGCTGTAATACTCTCGAAGAAGCAAAGAAGCTATTTCGTAAAGAGGCAATGAAATGTCATCCTGATCACGATGGTGATCAGGACGACTTTATCCAATTAAAACGTCAATTTGATGAATGGATCAGTAACAATAATAATAAAGCTGCCGGATCTGCTGATGTCGAAAATATGATTAATGAAATATTATCTGATTATCCTGAATTTGCCAACCATGTAAGAAAAATACTTAACAATTTACCCAAGGAAGTTATGGAAATTGAAGGTTTATCCGAATTTGTTGGCTTTGCAAAGGACAATCCTAAGACAAGTCAGATTCTTAAGGTTGTTGATGGTGCTATTGGTCTATTTAAACAAATAAAACAATAAAACGATGGTTCAAATTAGAAATGGAAAGATTTATGTTAACGGTGATAATACCGAGATTGGAGCAAAATTCACAATCAAAGAAATATCATCTCAATACGGCTGGTCATATTATCAGCGTAAAAAGAATTTAAATGATCCGGATTTTAGATCAATGCTGGATGTTTCAAATAAATCGAATTTAACACCGGCTGATGTTTGTGTTATTTATAACTGGTTTGGAGTGCCGTAACCGGGAGCCATAATCTGTAATTAATGCAATAACTTAAAACTAAACAGAAGTATGGAATCATTAATATTAAACATTTGGTTTGGAATCGCAATCCTTATTTCAGGGCTTATATTGAAGAAACGAACAAGGAATAATCCAGAATTGCTTAATCAAGGGTTTACGCATCTGCTCAATTGGCTTTCTGCTCCTTTCTGGTTTATTGTCTATTTGTTAATTGGCATTTATACCGGACTTTTTAAAAAGTCAATGATTGAGCTTTATCGTGTGTTGTTTTTGATTAAAAGTAAATAAATCATTTCCTTATGAAACTTAGAACAATCGTATTAATAAGCGTAAAAGGCAAGTATTGCGAGTTATTTATGAATGGAAGTAAAGATGTTGAAGTCAGAAAGTCAATACCTCGAATTTATCATAAATCAGGACAACGACTTTGGATTTACAATACCGAAACAAAAAAAGTGCAATTTGAGTGTATTATCGAAAAAGTTGAAAAACGAACAGTCCAAGATGTTTGCTCGATCAATGGGGAAAGCATAAAAACTGGATTGCAAAATTATGAGCTGAAAGAATATGCAAAAGGAAAAGAAATTGCATTAATCCATTTTAAGATTATTAAGCCAATTAAAAAAGAAATTAGCATAAATGATTTGAAAAAATTAAACGTTCGACCTCCACAAAGCTATGCTTACATTCAAACATATCCTTATGTAATACCAGAAATAATTGTTTAAAAATGTTTCGAAATATTAGAAAATATTAAAAAATATTACGAGATGTTACGAAATGTTTAAATGCCCTTTCGTCCCAAATGTATGTTTGTCCCTGAGAAATTTAAAAATCTTGTATGGGAAACAAAGGTTTGAAAATTGGTTTATTCGGTGCCGCAAGTATAGCTTGTGGCATCGCTATTTCAAAAAGTTTGAAATATAAGTCTTTTGTAAATGCGCTTAATATTGGTGTTGAACCAAAACTAAGGGGTTTAGAACAGTACAAACTTAATATTGATGCAACTGTCAAGTTGGACAATCCAAAGTCTTTAAGTCTTGAAATCCAAAAGCCAACAATAAGAATATATACTGAGGATGACAGGCTGATTACAAAGTCTGAACCAGTTGATGAAATGATTACAGTAAAAAAGACAGGTGTTACCGAGGTTGATTATAACTTCAAGGTCGGTGTACTTAGTCCTGTAATTACAAATCTTCTTTCAAATGCAGGTACAACACTTACATCAATAATTGCACAATTTGCATCTGGTGAGCCTGTGAAACTTGGGACAAACATCAAAGTAAAAGTGTTTCTGAAAGTCAAGAACATTGAAAAGGAAATTGAAATTCCGGTAACTCTATAATATGGCATTAGCAAAACACATAGCATTTGGAAAGCGATCAATTAAGGATGGTTCAAAATACGATCAATATTTTGAAATTTCCACAGGTGAAAATATCCAGATGGGAAATAATCCTATTCTTGACAATGTCGAAAACATAATTCCGGCTGTTGTAAATGAATTCAAAGATGAAGCAAAGGAAATTGCTAAAGTGCTGTATGATTCGGATAGAGAAACATTCCTAAGAAATATTTGGGAGTTTTTGTTTAATCAAATACAGTATGAATTTGATGAGCCGGGTCGCGAACAATTCCGTACTCCTGCAAGATCATGGAATGATAGAAAATCAGGAATTGATTGTGACTGTTTCTCTATATTTATTTCATCAATCTTGACATTGAATGATATTCCACATTATTTACGTATCACTTCCTATGATTATAACCCACAGTTTCAGCATATTTACATAATTGCGGAGAAAGAAAATATCCCCTTTGATCAAAATAATAATTCGACTTATCACACTATTGATGCGGTTGTTCACCGTTTTGATACTGAAAAAGTATTTACAAATCAAAAAACTTATTTTATGAAAAATGGACTTGGAATCGTTACAGAGGTTCTTAATGGTATTGAAGGTCAGAACATTGTTAGCGGTATCTTGAATGGTACGGGTTTGTCTGGGGAGGTTAATAATCTTGATGAAATCTATCATCATTTAGTTTCAACAAAAAATTGGGCATTGAAAAATCCTGATTTGCTTCAGCAGCAAGGTCATAATCCTGAGGGATTTTTAAGAATGATTGACTATGCAATTGAAAACTTCTATGTTTCAGATAAAGCCAGAGACGAAGCTTTCAAAAATCTTGCACTTGCAGAGGCTGCAATGAATAAAGCAGATGGCTATACTGAGGATGATTTTGAAAGCGTTGATGGTTTTGAGGATGACATTGATAATTGTGTTGATGATGATGATCTATACGATTTTGATGGACTTGGCGAAATTGGTAGGCTTTCACGCAAAGAGCGTAAGAAAAGACGTCAACAACGTCGTGCAGCACGTAAAGGTAAACGCCAGCAAAGAAAAGTAGTAAGGAAAGATTCCCGTGTCAACAGAAAGCAAGAGCGCAAGGATAACCGTGCTTCCCGGAAAAAAGAGAGAAAAGAAGCAAAAGGATTCTTTCGGAAGCTTGGTGTTGCAGCGAAACAAGGTGGTAGAGCTGTCTTTGTAAAAGCAAATCCGGCAGTAATTGCATCCAGAGCTGGATTCTTAACTGCTGTGCGCTTGAATATGTTCAAGTTAGCATCTCGCTTAAAATATGCTTACAAAGGTGAGTCAGCAGCTCGCAAAGCTGGTGTAAATTACAGAGCAGCATTGGCAATGGGTAAGAAGGTTGAAGCAATATTTGTAAAACTTGGTGGTAAACGTACTGCACTGAAAAAGGCAGTCCTTATGTCTAAAACGTCACTTAATGGCATTGATGAGCCAGATTGGGAAGGAATTGCAATGGAGTTTTCTGGCGTTGATGGTTTAGCCGGTGCAGCTGCGGTAACAGCCGTATTGTCTTCTGTTCCAATCTTAGTCAAAGTTATCAATGCAATTAGCGACGTTGAAGATGATTATGGTTTGGAAGGACTTGGTTTTGGAACAATTTACGAAGATGCGGAAGAGCTTGATGATCTCATGTTTGCAATGGACGGTGGAATGAATGGTCTTGCAGGCTTAGATGGACAAAAAGTGTCAGCCGATATGATTATTGCTTGGATAAAGAAATTCTTTTCAAAAGTCAAAGAGCGTAGGGCGGAAAGGTCTATTGAAAAAGAAGGCATGTCAAAAGATGAGTGGAAAGATTATAAAAAGAAAAAACGGGTAATGAGGCGTGATGAAAAACGTCAGGCAACTGCAAATACAACGGAATTCAATCAGTTTAAAACTCGTGCCGCAGCATTCACAAAATCAATGCAAAATGAGGAGGATGGTATTTCAAGTGAGATTAATACATCAGATATAATGCCTCCGGATATTGAACGTGGTGGAGCTGATACCAGTAATGATACAGATGCTGCCGCAGCTAAAAAGAAAAAAACGATGAAAATTGTTTTAGGCGTATTGGCAGGTGTTGGTGTAATTGGTGGAGGCATTGCTCTTTCAAATGCACAGCGCAATAAAAAGGAAAAGTCCCTGAAAGGCCCAAGTAAAAGCAAAAAAACAACAAAAGTGCAACTAAAATAGTAGAAACATGGTAAAAAGTCAAAAACAAATCCGTGAAGAACGGAACCGAAACCTTGCAAAGGGACGTGCAGTGAAAGCTCGTAAAGCTGGAAAACGTCGGGGTTTGATGGGCTTAGGTCTTGGAAATCTTGATTTTTCAAAAACCAGCTCAATGGATTCTTTGAAAAGCACAGGCTGCATTGTTCTCGGTTATGCCGGTGGTCAGATTGGTGGAAAACTTATCGAAAAGGCTGTTGTAAAACCAGGAGATGAAAATGGATTTAAAAAGTTTATTCCGGCACTTGTACAGACTGGTGGAGGTTTCCTCATATCAGCTGCAGGTGGAAAACATCAAGTTGTAAAAGTCCTTGGACAAGGGATTATGGCATCGGGTGTTGTTTCAGCAATTGAATCTGGGATGAAAAAACAAATCACAGACTTGGTAGGAGCAAAGAAAACCGAGGAACTCTCTGGGTTACAAGGTAGAGAATTTGAAAAGATTGATGAAGATTTAATGGTTAGCCGCATTTTGGATGAAAATCTAAATGAAATTATGCCAGAAGATATTGATGATCTTGATAATTCTGAGCGATCAGCAAAACGTGAATTTGAAGTCAAAGGCATAGCCGCAGAAATCGAAGAAGAAATTCAAGAACCTGAAATCGTAAAAGAATACGATGATGATCTTGATGAACAAGAAATCATTTAGACACTAAATGTAACACTTACCAATTTCTCAAATCTCCATGTCCCAACAAGAATTTTAGAACGAAAACTAATGTATCATTTTAAAATTCAGTAACATGGACGAACAAATTTTAGGTTTAATGGAGACAAGTGAATATGATTCACTTGAGCTTATGGATGATGTTCAAATCGAAGGATTGGGAGCATTATTGAGAAAAAATCCACGTCGTGCCCGTAAAGCACTTCGTAGAGCGTCAAGACAACGTGTCTCAGGTAGAAATCAAACTTCCAGAGACCAAATGGAATCCCGTTTCCCTCTGCTTGCAGCAGACTTGAAAAAGGGTTTGTTGAACAAAACCCATCAATTGGTGGATGGAACTATCTACAACGTGAAATCTGTATCACAGATTAAACGTGTAATCTTCTTCGAAGACGATGAGACCAAAGACATCGGTTTGCGTAACATCAGTAACGGAAAACTTGACAAAAGCGAAGTCTTTTTATTGTCTGGAATTCGTATCCTTTATGGTGTAGGTACTTCAAAAGAAGAAACTGCTACCGGAGTTGCTACTGTAACAGATTGGAGAGAAATTCCTGCCAATATGATTGGGGAAATCAACTTCCGTGCCGATGGTCGCTTGGTATTTGACAAAATGGCTCTTCAAGATTACGTCCATTACGAACGTAATGAAGTAACTGTTAAAAATGCTGCCGGCACAGAAAATGTAGGTGGTTATGGTTTTGCAGCTGGTCAAGGTCGAATTGGATATCGCAAACTCGATAATCCAAAATTATTGCCAACCCAGACACGACTTGAAATGGAAATTGAATGGGGTTCAGCAGCTCCTGAGAATACTTTCTTGAAAGTAGAACTTGTTGGTTCCAAAGTGGCGAAATTTTAAGCAGTAATGAAATTTAAAAAGGCAAGGTAATAAAGCCTTGCCTTTTTTCAAATTCAAAAAATCATCATGAAAAAGTTTCAAATATTTGAATTTCCATTCGAATCTGGCAAGCCAGTCGATGTAGAGATTGATCGAGAAATTGACAAAGGCTACAAAAGTCTTAAGTCATTAAGCATTTTTACAGACCCAGATTACGATAACAGTCTAAATCTGGAAGTTGAAACTCAAATTACAGTTGATACTAAAGAGGTATTTCCAAGAGGTTTCGACACTAAGTTGCTTCACCCAATGAAACAAAATGAAGAGTTCACTCATTTTGACGAGCCAATTCAAATTGACAATTCAAAAGTCGAAGGTCGCTTAGTTAGCCAAGAAAATGCTGCAAAAAGCGGAATCATCAAAGTTTTATTAGTGCTTGAAAAGTAATGATTAAAGTTTTCAAACATACAAAAGAGAGCTTTGAAAAGTATGGCTATGTAAAAGGTGGCTTGCTTACACCAGCAGGATGCACAAAGCTTGTAGGAGCTTATGTAACATCATCAACCGTAATGAATAACGATTTTGATGAGTCGCATGAAGGTTTCAATCTTAAGTTGCAGATTGACAACAAAAGCGAAAATCCTATTAATAATCATTTTGATGGTGGTAGAGTGTTGCATCCTTTTAAAAACTTAAGCGAAATAAGAGTTTTGAAACTTGATTGCGATTTAAGAAAGTCGCAAAAATTGATTTACACCCTTGTAACCAATAGCGAAACTATACACTCAAAGAATGCTGAAGGTGAAACTCCCTCAGTGGTTTTAAAAATCTATTTAATTTTTGAATAGCATATGTTTGACTTCATAAAACAACGCATAGAATCAAAAGGCTTTGATGTTGAGAAATGTCAAATCGAACCTGTATCTATTAAAATGCCATTAGTGCCTGTAGAAAAAATCATTGAGGCAGATAATGAGTTGTGGTTCTTGCATGATGTGTCAAATTATGAAAAAGCATTTACGATCATTGATGATAATACAGTTTACAAAAATGATGATTATATCATTGATAAAGCCGTACCCTTTGGAATAGTTGAACTAACAGGCAATATAAGAATTGTAACTAACGACACTGATCCTTTAACACTGCTTTTTTACAAAGTAGTGCCAGGTCCTCAAAAAACCCAAAACAATGAGTAGTAAATATGCCCGTGTCCATAACGAGACAATTGAAGATATGCATGGCGTTGTAACAACGCTTATAAAAGATACAATTCCGGGATTGAGATTAACCAAAACCGAAATTGCATGTATGATTGAAATAGCATCTCATTCAGATAATGCATGGCAAACATTTATTCCACGAACAAATATTAAAAACTCAGAGCAAGTAAAGCGATTTGTTGAACAAACAATTCAAATTACAAAACCTCATGCTGTTCGGGTAACAATTTGGCAATCTGCCAGTAAAATTCACTCAGCTTATATTGTTAAGCTGGTGGATAAGCATGTTAAACTTGTCGATGATGATGCAAACGAATTGCAGGAGAAAGTTGAAAAGGGTATTGTCAAAGAAGAAGTTTATTCAGAACCCGGTTTGGGAGCTTTCGGCACATTGCAAGTCAATATGCTTAACCGTGAAATTGATAAGCTCAAAGAAAAGCATCAGGAAGACTTGTCAAATTTTGAAGACCGCATTTCACAGCGACATGAAATGGAAGTTTACAAACTGAAATCTGAAAAACAAAGTGTCGAAAAGGAATTAAAGCTCAAAGAAAAAGAAGTTGAAGACCTTGAAAATGATTATGCTGAACTGTATCAAGAATCTGTAACGCTTCAAAAGCAACTTGCTGAAAAAACACAAAAGGAGCAATCCGGCTTAAATGGTTTAATGGCTGCAGGCGTTGCTGGTCTTGCATCAAAATTCCTTGGCGTAGATATTAGTTCTTTTGAAGGACTTAACGCTTTAAATGGTGATACTCCAGATCAAACAAAGCAAATCGAAAACGCAGGCAAAGTTGAAATTGAAGAAGCTAATGAACGAGATGAAGAAATAGCAATTATCAAAGAATTTTTAAGAGAAGCAGAAGATGACGATTATCTAAATATCATCACAATACTACAAGCTTTCAAAGAAGTCCCGAGCTCAATTGATTTGGCGATGAGCATATTTACATCACAAGAAACTGCAAGGCTTGTCAAGTACTTAAAAAAACACCCAGAAAAAGCAGAAACGTTACTTGAGCTTGTAGAAGATCAGCAGGAGCAAGAAAATGAAGAAAACGATTAAAGCCCAATATTATGAAATTCAAAATTAACATAACAACCGAGGCAAAAGATAAAAATGAAGCAGGTCAAATAGCAGAAGCCTACAGTACAATTAATCGGTATTTGCCTAAAGAAGACCTGATTCACATTTCAAAAGAAATTGAAAAAGACCCAGGAGTTATTTCGAAAATCAGGAAGATATCTAAACTTCCCGTAGTTAAAGGTTTTTTCAAAAAATAAATCTCATGAATAATAAGCAGTTAGGAAACCCCGCCCTTGTAGCAGTCGCTAAGAAAGCAGCTACAAGTTATGCAATTAAGAAAGGACAAGAAAAGGCCCTTGCCACACGTGATAATGTAGTTAGCTACAATCAATCAGAAAACGGCAGAAAGTTTCGCAAGGGATTACGTACGATTGCTATCGCTGGCGTGGTTTCCTTTGCTGCTTATAAATCATTTCAAATTATACGTAGAAATCAATTAAAGAAAAGAGCAGCAACTGATCCGGAAGTAAAAGCCGCTGTTGATATTTGGTCATCAATTCCTGATGCATTTAAAAAGAAATTCAAATTTATTGACATACTGTTTTTACCATTTGCAATGCTCGGAAAAGCTTATGATTCGGTTAAAGCACTTTGGGATAAGACGAATACACAACGTATGATGTCAATTGCGCAAAGCATTTCAAATAAAAACCTTAGACCGGAGAAAATTAGCAAATACTTCAAAGCCCTGTATGGAATTGACTTTATTACATTGCTCAATCGGGTAATGTCAAATGAGCAGATTGATATGTTTTTCTCATACATTAATGGTGGTACAGGATCTCAAACATCAATAGTAACACAAGGAAAATATGCTGTAGCGATTGAAGATGTAAAGCTTCGGGATGAACCACAAATTTCAGATTGGTACGGAAAGACTAACGTTAGAAAAGTGTGTACTGCAGGTTCTGTTGCTGGTCAAGTTACCGGTAATGAGCGAGTTTTCAATAAAGGGAAAAAGTCAACAGTTTTCATTGAAATAATGGCTTATGACAGTTCAAAGAACAAATCACGATTGTCACAACCAGTATGGGCATGGAAAGGAGCATTTGAGTATATGGAAAAGTCAGAAATCATTCGCAAATATGGCTCTATGAGATACTTCGATACTAAATTGACTTTAGCTGATAAACTAAGACGTAGCGGAATATAATAATCATAACGATGAAATTGATACAAGAGTTCACAGATAAGATCACCGGGCCCGACAAACTTTCATTTTTGAAAAAGCTTGTTGCAATTTCTCGTAAATTAAAAATTAATCCGAATTGGTTGCTTGCAGTCATGAATTCAGAATCTGGAATTAATGCTCAAGCTGTAAATCAAAATGGTGGAGCGACAGGCTTAATTCAATTTATGCCAGCTACTGCGGAGTGGTTGGGGACATCTACCAGCACACTCTATCGAATGTCAAGAGTGCAACAACTTGATTATGTGTACAAATATTATCAAAAATGGTTGCAGAGTGGAAAACAAATTAAGTCTTACGAGGATTTGTACATGTTGACATTTTACCCTTATGCCACAAATCAAGGTAATTCTTATGTTTTCGGTTCTGAACGATCATCCGATTATGCAAAGATAGTTTCAGATCACAATCCCGGTATGGATTTGTCAAAAGATGGTCTTATTACCAAAGCGGAGTTCAAACAATGGATTTACAAAAATAAAATCAAAGGTAGAATTTCAAAAAAATCACAAAAACTTCTTGATCCCAATAATCGGAACCGAATACTTTTAGCCTTTGGCATTGGTGCACTTGCAATTGCAGGAGGTGCTTTTGTTTACGACAAATTTAGGAGATAGTTATATGATTCAGAGTGTGTTTAAATATGGTTTTTCAATTATTGAAGCATTGAAGTCGCAAGGTTCGAATGCTGCACTTGATACAAACTCATTATATATGGCTGATTATGATATGCCGGAATTGCATATTTTCTCAACCTTTCATAAGGCTAAAAAGTATCTACAAGAAAATCACAATCCTTCACAAACAAATCAATTTAGATTTGTGATTCCTGCCGGCTTAATTGACGACACAAAAGCAGGGAATGAAATAGAAGGTGAGGAAGGGAAAATTATAATTCCTCGTTGGACAAGGCTTGAGTGTAATGATGCAACTTATATAGAAGCTACTATTTCAAGTGAGGCAACTATGCAGGATGTTGCAGAATTTGGATTAGATGCATTGTTTATGTGTTATATTTCAAATGGTCAAATTGAAAGCGTTGAAGGTAATGGAATGTTCATCGCATTTTATAATTCAATTATTCGTAAAATTCAAATGACAAATGGAGGTATTTATTTGTCTCAATGCATTCTTAATCTATCAGACACATCAACATATTTGAACAATCTTTTTTTTATAGCAATACAAGACGTTGCAATGTTAGGTGAATATCCAACTGTTTCAATTGACGAAAATATAGCAGGATTTAACATCAAAGGTTCAAATATTCATGCATACATAAACTCTGTTGCTGGTTCTAAAATTGATCTTGATAATTCGCTTTTGACTTTAGTGCCTATTGATGATAATCCGATAGTGATTAATTGTGATATAACATTGGAGTCAAGCAAATTAAGTACTGATAGTAATTCACAACTAAATGGTTCTATAAATGGTAAAAATGGCTTTGTGATGTCAGGCGGTACAATGGATGTGAATGGTGAAATCTTAAATGATATTAGTTTTAACGGCGGTGGCATACTGAAATTAAATAACGGCAGTATAGTTACATTGACAGAAGCAGAATGTCAATTTGATCTATACATAGGTTCTGTTCTTAATTTGCCTTTTGTAAGAACAATTGATGTAACGTTAAAGCCTGATTCGCCAATTTTAACTGGAAATATAGATTTGTCAATACTTGTTAATAAAGGAACACCTAATCAGTTAAGTGAAGTTTCAGTATATAATAATACAAAATCAAAATTTCTTTCAATCATTCAAATTATAGGAGTAGTAGTAACAGTAGTAACCATTGATCCTGCCACAATTGACATAGGAGATGAATTAATGATATTTTATAAATAAAGTATGAGTATGGAGAAGATTATAGGAAGTATTTTTGGAGCTGCAGCATCTGCAACTAAGATGTTGTCAATTGGCATCGGATTAACATCTGAGGAGATAACAGCGAGATTGATTTTAGCAGCAATTGTCGCTATTCCGGGGGCTGTTGTTGGTTATCTTGTTACTGTGTTTATGAAAAGTTGTCATAATCGTTTAAAAACAAGAGCTGAGCTAAAAAGAGAAACTCAGGAAGAATTTATTCGACAGCGGTTGTCTCCCCAAAGCCGTAAGCGTAATTTGAGGTTTATTTTAATCGTATTGTTTTTTGCACTTATTGGATTTAGTGCTATTAATCAAGTGAAATTAAGTAAATTAAAAGCAAACATCTCATTTGCGCATCGTGATAAAATCGAGGAAAGTCAGATACGTGTTGCAGTTATTGCCGGTCATGGTTCAATCATTAATAATGTTTATCAAACAAAAGGTAAACAAAGTCCTGAGTGGCAGGATGGAACAAAAATATATGAGGGTTATTCTACTCACATGTTAGCAAATGATTTAGTGTCGGAATTGCAATATAATGACATTGAAGCAGATATATTGACATGGAATGCAACGGATATCAGTCTTTATCAACGTGTATTTAAAACAAATAGCATATATAATCAAGATCAACGATTATTACTTATATCCTTACATCATAATGCTCAGCCATATTCAAAAACAGCAGATTATGTTGATAATGAAGCGTTATATGGATGGTACAAAGGTGGTGCATCCGGAACAGAAGTATTTACATCACCCGGCAAAACAAAATCTGATGATTTAGCAGAATTTGTCATATATGAAATTAGCAAGGCTTTCCCGGAAATGAAAATGCGAGTTGATTTAACAGACGGCGATAGAGACAAGGAAGCTGGATTTTATATTCTCACAAAAACAAAATGCCCAACAATACTAATCGAGTGGGGATTTATGACAAATTACGATGATTGCAAAATGATAATCAATCGTGATTCTCGAAAAACTTTTGTTGAAGCAGTAACAAAAGGAGTTGTGAAATATAATCAGAGTATTAAACAAAAAAATATTGCAGCATGAATAAAATAATTTCAAAAGCTAAAGAGGTTTTTAAAAATCCAGTTGTTAAAATTTCAGTAATTGGTTTGCCTGTTGTAATTGGTGGTGTGTTGGGATATAAAAAATACACACAAAAAAAGCAATGGGAATCCTATGGCACGTCAAAAGCTGAAAATGGTTCAGGTTCTTCTGTCAACACAACAACGACAGCAACAACTACATCATATGATAATTCAATTGGATTGAAGACATACAACGGTTATCAATATGACATAAAAACGTTGATGATTGGACGTTCACGTTATGAATTTACAATGAGAGGGGTTGAGAAATTACAACGATTTATGGCAAGTAAAAGTCGTAAAGCAGCGGAGCATATTGCTAATAATGGCGGATTTGATGGACAGATTGGAAAGGGATTTATCAAAGCTTTGGATGCTTATTTATCTGAGGGCTCATCTAAACTCATTGCATTAAAGGCTTTGCTCAAAAATTCCGGATTAAAAAGTAGTGAATTTAAAATTCAACAATAATGAAAAAGGATTTAAGTGTATTCGTAATTATCGCAGGACTGTTTATTTCCGTTTTAATTGTTGGAAATCAAATAGTGAAAAAGAATCGGATTATACATGAAAAGTCTGAATCGATCACGAATCTGCTAACTGAGAATAAACAGTACAAAAGAACATCAGGAAAACAGGCAATGATTATTAGGATTATAACGGTTTCTGCAAATGAATTGAAAAACAGTAATGATACTCTGCTTGACGTTATAGATGATCTTAAAATACGGTTGAAAGATGTAACGTCTATTTCGCAGACAGTAACACAGACTAATCTCAATCTTCAACTACCTCTGCATGATAGCACTATTATCGTTTATGATACAATTCATAAGCAATATGTAACTGATACGCTAAAAACATTTGAATTTGAAGATGAATACATTGATGTCATTGGAGTGATTGATTTACGCAATGATAGTGCTTTATTGGCTTATGATTCTTGGGACAAGACTACAATAGTCCTGAATAAAGAAAAGCGGAGACATTGGTGGAAAATATGGAAAAAGCGAAAACTGGTTCAAACGATAACAAACGAAAATCCACGCAATACAATAGTTTATTCAAGATATGTAGAGATTAGTAAGTAAATCTTTGTGAAAAGGAGGATGAGTGATGGGAGAGGTGTGTGGTTTTTGGGTTTACCGCACACCTCTTTTTAAAATTTTAAGGCATGGGAAAATTTATCGAAATAGGGCTTGGGGTTACTGAAACTGAAATAGAATTCCTAAATGAAATCCGGAATGCAATAACCAACAGTAGTAAGCTAAATAAGTTGCAGGTTGAAAAACTCGCTGCAAAATTCAATATTTTCAACAAAAATTATGTAAAAGAACTTACAGAATTAGTAATCGTTCAAATTGCAAGAGAAATTGCACATTCAAAAAATCTTTCATTCAGAGAAAAATATGATAAAATTGTTGACGTATATTATAACCAGGTTAATCTTTCACATCGCACAAGTCGTAGCATGATGCTACAACAATACTCAACACCTGCACCAATTGCGTTGCTGGCCAGCAACTATATTTTTAAAGGTGGGCCCGGATTATATTTTGAGCCATCCGCAGGAAATGGATTATTGACAATTGCAATTCCATACAATCAGGTTGAAGTTAATGAAGTTGATGATATTCGTTTAAGCAATCTAAAATCACAGCCATTTCGTGAAATCACTAACAAAGATGCTTCAAAGTCTTTTCACAAGCCAAATACTTATGACGGAATAGTTACTAACCCGCCATTTGGTACTTTGGATGAACCACAGCTTTTTGGGAAGTGGAAAATCAAAACTCTCGATCATGCAATGGCCTTACATGCTCTTAACACAATGAAAGATGCCGGTAAGGCTTCAATTATTATCGGTGGACATACTAAATGGGATGAGCAGGGCAGAATTCAAGCCGGGAAAAACCGTATTTTCTTTAACTATCTATATTCTCATTATAACGTTGAAGATGTTATTTTGATTGACGGACATAAACTATACTCCAGACAAGGGACTGCATTTGATACTCGCTTAATATTGATTGACGGAAGAAAACCAAAAGCAGAAGGTGTTGCACCATTAAAAACAATGGTAGGATCCACCGTTGTAAAATCATTTGATGAACTATATGATAGAATTGTCGGGAGAAATGTAAGTGAGATAGATAAAGCTGAATATAATGAGTTTAAAAACAAATACTCTTTAATCAGTTATCCAAATAAAAAAGGCATTCAGGAATTTCAATTATCAATTTCTAACAAGAATGGATATCAAACATATTTTGCTTCTGAAAATGCAAAAACACCGCAGGAGGCAATGAGAGACATTTTCTTGCAATATATTTCCGAGAGAGAGAATAAATCTTTTATGAAAAACGAATTGCAATTAAAGTTAAAGCTCCAAAAACAGAAATTGAAATTAGTAAAAGTATAAACAAGTTTAAACGCAAATACTAAACAAATGAAAAAGATGAATTCAACAATACTCAGAGGCGATAAAATAGATTTTGAAGCGGAATTAGGCGCACCATATATTCCGACAACCGAAACATGTAATGTGTTAAATGTAAGCACTCCAGATAGCATGGAGTTTGAAATCCATATTGCCGCAAGAAAGATTAAGCAAAAGGTTGGGAATTTTGGCGAATATGTGTGTGAGAAATTGAAATACACAAAAGAGGAGTTATGTCGTTCCTTGTCGGCTGAGCAAACAGATGCAATTGCTTTGTCGATTTACAACATTGAGGAGAAAAAGCAAGCAATGATTGTTGGAGATCAGACCGGTATCGGGAAAGGTCGAATTGCAGCCGCAATGATACGCTATGCCGTCAAGCAAGGGAAAAAGCCTATTTTTCTTTCTGAAAAACCAAACTTGTTTTCTGATTTATATCGAGATTTGGTTGACATTGGTTCTGATGATTTAGTCCCTTTCATTGTAAATGCAAAAGATGCAAAAACGAAAGTCAAAGATAATTACGGAAATGTAGTGCATGAAGCACCGGCTAAACCAGTACAGGAAAGAATACTGAACAACCGAAAATTATCCAGAGATTACGATTTTGTAATGGCAACCTATAGCCAGTTTAATCAGCCAGAAAAAAAACCAATGAAACCCATGTTTCTAAGTGCAATGGCCGAGGATAATATTCTTGTTATGGATGAAGCTCACAATGCAGCTGGAAGCTCGCAAACAGGGGCTTTTATGCAAGAAGTTTTGAGAAAATCAAAAGGTGTAATTTATTTATCAGCCACATTTGCGAAACGTCCAGATAATATGCCAATTTATGCCATGAAGACTTGTTTAAACGAAGCAAACATGACGGATGAGGATATGATTAATGCCATCCAAAAAGGCGGAATTGCTTTGCAGGAAATTATCAGCTCACAACTTGTTTCTGAGGGACAAATGGTAAGGCGTGAGAGAACTTACGAAGGGATTGAAGTAAATTATTTCACACTCGCGGAAAATCGAAAAAAACATCGACAAATATCAGATACAATTACTGATGTACTAAGGCGAATTATTGAATTTCAGGAAAACTTCATTAAACCTGTTGTTGGGGAAATGGATAAAATCGCAGCAGCTCAGGGAAAAGAGGTTCAAGAAAGGAAAGGGACAAGTAAAGCCGGAGTTGATAATCAACCATATTTCTCAAAGGTTTTCAATGTAATTAATCAGTTGTTATTTAGCGTAAAGGCTAAAGAGGTCGCTGAACATGCAATCAAGCGGCTAAAAGAGGGCAAAAAGCCCGTAATTGCCTTTTCATCAACAATGGGGTCATTCCTTGAAGAACTTGCGTCAGAGGGCGAACAAATCAATGGGGATTTTGCACTTGTTTTACGAAAAGGGATTGAATCTGTTCTAAAGTATTCTGTTGTAGATGTTGACGGACAACGAAGCAAAGAAATGATTAAAGTTGCAGAACTGGGCGAAGATGCACTTGCTGAATACAATGATATTATTAATACGATCAATCAAACTACATCGGGTATTAGTATTTCTCCTATTGATTATTTAACTCAAAGAATTGAAAGTGCCGGATTTTCGGTTGCCGAAGTAACAGGCCGTAAATTAAGAGTTAAATTCACTGAAAAAGATGGAGGCTTAACTACAATTGGAATAGTTGAAAATCGAAAAAAACTTCCTGCAAACGATGCTTTCCGTATGTTTAATAATAATGAGTATGATGTATTGCTAATTAATCAGGCAGGTAGCACTGGAGCTTCTGCTCATGCTATTCCCACGGATAATGTACCAGCAGATCAGGTTAAACAGCGTGTAATGATTGTACTTCAACCCGAACTTGACATTAATAGGGAAATACAGAAGCGGGGACGAATAAATAGAACCGGGCAAATTATATTACCAATTTATGATTATATGTCTTCTGATATACCGGCTGAGCAACGATTGATGATGATGCTCAAAAGGAAACTAAAATCACTTGATGCAAATACAACCTCAAATCAAAAAAGTGGAGATGATATAATGCAGTCAAATGATTTTCTGAATAAATACGGAGATAAAATTGTAACTGAATATTTGATTGAGGAACCAGAATTTGCTGATGCATTAGATGACCCGCTAAATTTTAAAAGTACAAATGAAAATATGAATGTACTTGAAAATGCTGCTTCAAAAGTTACTGGTCGTGTAGCGGTTCTTTCTACAGCTGAGCAGGAAAAGTTTTACAATGCGATGATTGAAAGGTATCAGGATTATGTCCGTTTTCTTATTGATAAAGGCGAGTATGACCTTGAAATGGAAGCGATGAACCTTGAAGCCGAAACACTTGAAACAAAAGTGTTAATAGCGGGTAAAGGGGGAGATACTGATTTTGGGAAAGACACAATTTTAGAAAAATGTGATTGCAATAACATTCGGAAACCATACACACAAGAAGAATTACGAGCAGAGTTATTTAAGTCATTAAATAATGCCAATCCAGAAGATTTAAAAGAAGAGTTGAGAGCAAAGCATAAACAATTTATGCTTGATAAATATGAACAGGAAAAGCTTTTGCTCCAACAAAAGTATGCCAAGTTGATAAAAAACATTGCAAACGAAAAGAAATACAAAAAACTCGAGAAAAGTGGTGAGAAAGAGCTTTACATAAAATCACGGACAGACGAATTGAATGCAGCACTTATTGATGATGATAAAAAAACGCAAGAGAAGCTTAATAATATCTTTTCATACCTTGATGGGTTCTTCAAGTTTTTCTATATCGGTCGTGCTATCAAGTATCCAACAATTAATTTAAGTGCAGGAGTAAATACAAAAACATGGGGTGTATTTCTTGGGTTTCATATTGACGAAAGAAAATCAAGTCCATTTGCACCATCAGCAGTTAAGGCACGATTTGCCATTGCAGACAGTAATCGTTATATGGCTTTAACATGTTCTGGAGATCAGGGGGCATTAATACAGCAAATTGTCGGAATATCTTATAATGAGGATTGGTATTCAACAAATATTGTATCAGAATGGTCTGAATTGGTAAAAAACGGCACGAGTGATAGGATTGTTCGCTATATCATTACCGGCAATATTTTACAAGGCGCAGGAAATGGCGGAAAACTCATTGATTACACTCTCAAAGGGGGTGGGACTAAGAAAGGAATATTAATGAGTGAGGGATGGTCGCCTGATAGCGGATCGAGTAAAGCAAACAGCGAGGTCGTTGTACCAATCATTAAAGCGTTAAAGTACATCAAATCGCTACGTGAAGGACAAACAGTTAAAACAGAAAACTCAATCGGATTTACTCGGAGTTATCTTGGTTATCAGATAATAATGCCTAAAAACAGAGCATACAAGGCAATTTTCACAGATGCTGACATTCTGAAATTGATTGATAGTGATGATGGTTTTAATATGCAATCTGGAAATATGGTTGGTAGTATTGTTTGGGGTAATATTGAAACGTTGATAAATATTTTACAGCAAAAATATTCATTGTCTGTTAAAATTCCCCGGACAATTTTCGATATGTACTTTGAGAAAGACACACAGAGTGATAATGTTAATCAGATTGATAAGGCTGAAAAACGTGCAATGGAAATGTATGAAGCGGACAAAAAGAAATTTCCGGCTCGTGTAAAAAATAAAGTTGTATTTGGCAAAAAGCAAAACACAAACAATACAGATAATTTGAAGCTCAAGCTGAAATTGCAGAAAGCGAAATTAGCACTCTTAAATATTTAGAATTAAAGATATGAAAATCACAAGAAAAAATTATTTTGATGAGTTCAGCAAGGCTGACAAATCAAAGCTCCCGAAAGCAATCGTTGAAACACACGAATTAATATCACAGGCAACATCAGACGGGAAAACATGGGACTTTTTCGATTCTGATCCTGAGATGAAAGAAGTTGAATTATTGCAGCTTGAAAAGTTTGAACAAGCAATAAATTCAATAAAACAAACTAATTATAAAGGTAAAAAAGTTAGGATTCAACCTGCTACAAAAAATGGTAAGGTTTATATCGTCTGGGATATTGATACAAACCAGAAATTTGCAAATGAAAACTTCAATACGATTTCAGAAGCTAAAAAGTTTGTGGCTGATAATAAAATGGATTTAAAGGATGTAATTTATTCCAAACCTGAAGTGAAAAAGATGTTGAATAAGTATGCTTTTGACCCTAAGCATCCGCTTATGGTTATTGATATGGATTCGCCACAATTTCAGTCCGCATATAAGGAATTTCTGCAAGAAGTTGAAAAATACGATGAAAAGCGTGATGGCTACTGGGAATTGTTAAAGGGAAAAATATCAAAATCAAAACCAATCTTATATGCACGAAAACATGTTTTAAAGGACGGTTTTGAGTGGGCTATTATTTCTTCTACGAAAGCAAAATCATTATTTGACAAAGACTTATTGGAGATTTTTCTTTTAGACCTTAATGATGACACTGAAAGCCTGGTTGAAAGTGCTGATGAAATGAAAAAAGAAGATACAATAGCTGTATCAGCTAAGGATGCCATCAAATATTATAAAATTGTCTATACAGGGGAAAAACAGTCTCGCACAACAAAGCCAAAGAAAAAATCACAAGCCAAAAAAACAGATGAGAATATCAAATATGTTGAGAATATTGATGTTGAAATTCAGTTGATTAACCGCTATAAAAACTTGCATGGTAAAACTAAAACAAGACATGCAATAGTATTGTTGTTACGTGCAATTCAGCGTGCTATTGTAAAACGTCAAATAACCAAGAAATCAGTTTATGCCAAAGAAATATCAATTATGCAAGATGAACTGATTAAGGTTATACAAGAAATAGATAAGCTTAATCTCGAAATTGTTGAAGTCGAGCTGGAAAACATTAACAAATACGAAGAAATTGCAAGGAGTGAAAAGCGAATGTTGTCAGTAACTTATATCTTAAGATATATTGCTATATCAAAGCAACATGATGTGTTTGGTAAAGCTAAACGATTGCTTGATAACATCAAAAGTGCAATTGAAAAGAGGAAGATCACAAAGCGTGATAAGTATTATGATGACCTTGATGAAATTAAACGGCGTTTATCCTCATACGTAAAGAAAGAGGCAAAAACACTTGCAATTCAACCAGCAGAATTATCAGGATTAAAAAAGCGTATCCGTGAGGATGTAGATGATTCAGGATTATCAGGTGGAAATAACTTGACAACCTATGCAGCTGGTATATTGTCCTCAATTGCTGCAAGATATATTTATGATAATATTAAACCTGCAAATTCATCCGGCCCCACCTCTAATAATAATGTTACTGCAGAGAAACAACCTCCAGTAGAGATTAATAATGCAAAGTCAGCTCAAGTATTAAACTCCGAGAAGTTAAAAACGATGAAATTTGAAACGATCAAGCTTGATCCAGAGTTTGCAGAGTTAATTGGAGAACCATCAGAGGGGGCAGCTATTATGATTTATGGCGGGCCTGGTTCCGGAAAGTCAACCTTTGAAGTTTTATTTGGAAAATCACTTGCTGAATACAATGATAAGAAGGTTCTTATAATAACTGACGAGGAAGGTTTTTCAAAAACAATGCAGGAGAAACTCGATAGGTTGGATGCTTATCATAAAAACATATTTATCGCAGAAGAGATTCCGGGAGATATCAAGAGTTTTGATGTTGTGTTTTTTGATTCTGTTCAATCTTTACAACTTACTCCAGAGCAACTTGAAAAATTCCACAAAGATCATCCCCGGACATTAATGGTATTTGTTTTTCAGGTTACAAAAGATGGGAAATTCAAAGGCGAGGAAGAGTTTGAGCATATTGTTGATGTCGTTTTACATGCAGACCAGGGAATAGTAACCAGCATAGGCAAAAAGAACCGATTCGGTGGGAGAGGAGAGTTACAGGTTTATTAGATTATGGATACGGGTATTTATACCTGTTTTTAAAAACGGGTATAAATACCTGTTTTTCTTATCTTCTAATATATTAATTTTGTACCAATTCGTATTTGTTTATTAAACTAAAAAAATCTGATTATGAAAGAATTAAAGATTAAGCTAATTGTTTTATTTATTACAATTTCTGGAGTTTTCCTTTTATTTAGCTGTGAAAAAGAGCAATTAACTCCGGGTATTGAAACCCAAATCAATGATGTCAGTTACACAAAAGGCATACCAGACTATAGTCATATTGGACACGGTCATAATATGGCTTTAAGACACTCTTATACAGAGATAAAAGAGGTGTTTAATAATAATTCAAATATAAGTAGAAGTGAATTATTTGAGGAAGTTGCTGATATTTTGCATGATTTTTATTCAACTTCAGATGTAACTAAGGTTGATGTTGACATGGCAGATAGTATTAGTAATAACTATTTATATTCATTAAAAGATTATTATGCAAATGACAGCGTAAATAATAATGATGATTTTATTGATTCTTGCATTAATTATGGTAACTTTACATTAACACAAAAGCAACTATTAACGGAATTAGTAAATAAAGTTGATACTGCGACAAGTTTAAATAGTGTTTATGCAATCACATCAACAATATCAAATAAAGCAATGAGTCAAATTGCGGATACAATAGAACGGACTGTAATTTTAATGGGAACATCAGTGATGGACTCATCTTGCACTTATTGGTATCACAATTGCTCTGATTGGGATGAAATGTTTTCTAATGCTGCAAAGGGAGCAGGAGGTTGGTTTGATTGGAATTCTATAGGCAAGACTGATGCTATAGGTGCATCAGGGGGCGCTGTAGCTGGTGCAATAACCGGGGCATTTGTTGGTGGTGTTGGAGCTTTACCTGGTGCAGGAATAGGAGCATTATCTGGTGGTGCAGGAGGCTCAACTGGAGATGCCGTTGGTCAATTGTGGGATCATTGGTTTTGATAAATAATAAATTGCAATATGAAAAAGAAAGCTTTATTTATTTCGTTGATTTTCTCATTGGTGAGTATGTTTTTAGTTAACATAGCTTCAGGGATAGAAGAATTCTCCATCGTCAAATCATTTGTAGCATTTCTTATTACATTTTTAATAGCGTATTTTGGATTAGTCATCTTATTAAGGAAAAGAGAAAAAAAAGACTGAAATAATTGATCAAATGTTTAACCCCAATAAATCAGACAAATTAATTTACGTTTTATTGGGGTTAAACTAACAGCCTGGTAATCTCCAGACCTGTATATTTCTCCACCTTATTAAGATGAAATTTCATTTCTGGGAATTCCCACGTGCCAGCATCAAAATAAACAACTTCATCAATTCCTAATATTTCAACTCTACCTGTAAAGTATGTTCCTGAAAAAATCATTCCTATTTGCATAATATTCTATTTATAGTTTTGTGCTCGCAACGATTTTATAGCCTCGGCACGTTATGCCCTATTTCGGGCTTTATCTCGTATTTTTAAAAACATTTTTCTGACACCGTTACACCATGCAACTGATCCTTTACCTGCAACATATCCTAAACCTTCAGCGCATTTGTTGCAAATATTTAAATCTTCTTTACCACCTACTCCTCTTGATTTACTACAATCAGCTTCATATCCAACACTTGCCTTAATCTCTACGTGTATAAAATCCCATTCAGGATGTTCTGTTTCGCACAAGTCACAATAATATTTATACTCTTTCATAATATTTATTTTGTTTGAAGAATTTATTCAGTAATATTTTGAATGCTAATTCTGCGGTTTGTGGTACAACTCCATTGCCAAGGGCACGAAGAATGTCGATTCTAAAGTTATACCCATTAGCTGTGCAACCTCTTTTTGTTAAAATGATATACTGTATCATTGTTTTTAATGCTTATGGCCATAAATATTAAATAAACACAGCTTCCTCTTTTAGCATCAAAACTTTTAACCTTTATCCCCTTAGTTTTTAACCTTCGGTTAACCCTAATAGAATTCCAGTCATATTTAAACACCTAACATGCAGCATTATAGCACTTATTCGATTAGCCCTTTTTTGGCGATTAAACTAAAGCTGTTCCTTTTGGGTTTAGCACCAAAATATTGCCATCTGCGCCAAATCCAATTACAGGGTAAGTTTTACCAATAAATTCATCAGGTCTTATAGCCTTGTGTGATTTTTTGATTTTTCATCTTCTATAAGGTTTTTGATCAAGATTTTTATCACCGGGTTGTTTAACATCTTTTTATGTATGTTGAATATTCGTTGATTTTCTTCAAGAATTCCGAGTTTCCTGTTTAGTTCGTCAATGTTAAGTTTCTCAATCTCATTCAGCTCGACTGAATATGGGTTGTGATTAATGCTGCGATTTAATTTATGAATTTCATCTCTTAAAGTTGTTTCAGCCATACTAATTGCTTTATTAAATAAGTCGCAGTCTTCGCTGTATAGTTTTAATCTACGTTTGTCCATTTTTAATTATGTTAAAATTGTTCATGTTGCAAGAATTTAAGAGCTTTATAATCTGAGTATTTATCAAAAATCTCAAATAATACATCAAGATCATAAGCATAGTCTTCAATCAAATCACGTGGTGCTGCAGTTCTCTCAATTTCATTTTGAATGAAAAACTCTTTTGCTGTTAATTGAGCTTTGTTGTCTTTTTGTATTCGATTTGCTAAATCTTTAATCTGATCTATAATTAACTGGTTGTGAGTGTTAATGTCAACTGGTTTAATTCTGATTTCATCACAATGTTTGGCGCACGATTCAGCATGTTCTTGTGGATAAGCACCAGCATCTAAAATATTGCTGGTGTATCCGGAATTGTTGGGGCGATAATACAAGTTGCCTTTTAGTATGTAATATAATTTATTCATGGTCAGTATTTGATTTGTTAAATTTGCTAAATTGCATGGCAGAACAAACTATTCTGCCATACAATTAATTTACTCCTACAAGCGATTGTGCTTAGCAACCTCTTTAAGATACCGTTCATTAGAAACAAAAGACACCATTTTACCAGTACGTTTTTCAATGAAATCAGCACAACTCTGGCGTGTTTTGCCAACGTGTGCAACACGATTTGTACGTGAAGAAGTAACTGTCCAGTTGCGTTCCCAATCATCTTTGGGAATGTAAGCATTGTCATAGTTTTTACTAATGCCATAAACGCATGGTTCGGCACTTGAATAAAAACATTCATCTACTTCTGTGTAGTGAAGCGTTTTTACGCTTTTTTTCTTTCTGTTAGGATATTTTTTCATATCATTAAATTGTTTAGTGAAAGTTTCAACACGTGTGTAATCCATTTTAAATGAGTTCCAACTTTTGTTTTGCATTTCCTGTAAGCGTTTCCATAATTCTGGTTTATAGGTATATAGATTCATAAGTTCTTCTCGTGATTGGTTAGGGCAGTTCCAACAGCTTACACGAGAAAATAACTCGTATAATCCATCCCAATTAAAGCCATGTTGCTTACAAATTGTTAAAGCTTGATCTTCTGTGATTTTAGCTTCAATAAGTGGATATAAAATATTTTTATTATTTGAATTATTATTTTTTACTCTATCAATTTCATTGAATGCGTATCCTAAATAAAGAGTATGAGCTCCGTTTAGGTATTTGTCAATTGTTCTTATTTTCTCACGTGTACACCATCTTCGGGACATTGAGGGAAAACCATAGCCTTTAGTGCCTTTGTTTTTCCCTTTCGTGATAATATGATCTGAGAACCAATAATCAAAGCTCTTTTTAGGTTTCAGTCTTGTTATCTTTAAACCTGTATAGACTTCGACTTTATCAATGTGTCTTTGCATTTCTGGGAATTCCCAAGTTTCAGCATCAAACCAAACTACTTCATCAATTCTGCGTCCTTGCTCAAGTAACAATAAAAGCATTGCTGTACTGTCTTTGCCTCCGGAAAAACTTACAATATGTCTATCTGATTTCATAAAAATTTCTTTAGTAATGTTGTAAAGGCTAATTCTGCGGCTTGTGGTACAACTCCATTGCCAAGGGCACGTAAAAGATCGATTCTAAAGTTGTACCCATTAACTGTGCAACCCATGCCGGATTTAGTCGTTCTGGGTTCTTCCCATTCGTATTGATTTGAGTTTCGTGGAGCTGGGAATTTAATGCCATTTTCGAAAGTGAGTTCTGACTTTGAGTTTTGGATGCTTTTGTCGATTCTGAGGCTATTGGAGTTGGGTACATTACAGCCATTGCCAAATTCATTCCACAACCGTTTCCGGTATTCCCTTTGTGCCGTTCTTTCAGTCTTGCTTGTCTCTTTTTGAATGTTGTCAGGCTTTGTTCTTGAACCATTGTGGTTGGTGTTGGAAACTGGACTTGAACTTCCAAGGTTGGAGAGTGTCGCATTAGCTCCGTTAAAGATTCTCTCGATCGTGGTAGCATTGGAGTACTCCATCTTGATGGCGAGGATGTACAAACGTTTTCTTCTGTGTGGTGCGCCCACTTCTTCCGCTGAGAATATTCCTGCCTCAATATTGTAACCCAGGTTTTGTAAGCTATTGTAAACTTCGTCAAATCCGAGTGTGATATGTCCTTCCACGTTTTCGAAGAAGCACCAAATAGGGTTAGTTGCCTTGATTGTTCGGAGTATATCCGGGAAAATGTGTCTTGGGTCTTTTTCTCCTTCACGTTTACCCGCATTTGAGAAAGGTTGGCATGGATATCCGGCAGTAATTCCGTGTATTTTGTTATGAAATCGTTGTGCAGGGAAGGTTTTAATATCCGCCCAAATAGGAGCTGCATCCAACTGTAGCGTTTCCATCGCAGCAACCAAGTTCGCAATGATGAAGGCTTCGATCTCCACAAAAGAGACAACTCGAAGCTTGATTCCTGCTCTTTCAAGTCCAGCTTCCAATCCGCCTGTACCGGTTGCGATTGAAATAATGTTTTGGGTATGATCCACATTTTTATATTTTAAGTGTCTTTAATAAATTCCCGGTGAATAGAGTTGTTCCGAAGAGCATATAAAAAATATAGTGCCATGAGGTTTCTAATGGATTATGGAAAAATAGTGTGCTAATTATTATCACGATGATAGTTATAGCACACAAGCTTACTAATGATACTTTAAGTGTTTTCATGATTTTAATATTTAGCAGTTTGTGTAAGTTTTATTAGTTCATTTGAATACAGCGCATCGACAATTGCAGCCTTTTGTAGTTCTGGCATTGATATGAATTTGTTTACATATCGTTTAGCCTTTTGCCTGATTTGTTCCCGTTCTCGATAATTCTCCCCTGCAAAAGTGTATTCATGTTTGTTCCAGACTGGGTAAGGAAAGTTATAATAGAGTTTTTCTTCACGTAATCCATGCCTTGTCATTGACATGTATTTAAAGGAGTTGAAATTATTTAGCTTCCTATCATACAATTTGTGTTCATAATGACTTACCATCACGTTAAAGCCACGGAGTGCAAGTTCAACTATAATACTTATAAGTCTTAAATGCTCGTCATTCGAGAGTTCGAAATTGCGGCCGTAAAGATTGTTATCAGAGCGTGTGTCGTGCAAGTAAGGTGGGTCGAAGTAAATAACAACATCACAGTTTGATAAGTCAGGATACCAACTTTTGAAATTTATTATAAAGTCTTCCAGATAATCAAATGCAGATTTATGTATGATTTTTACATGCTGATTGATGAATATTTCTTTTAAGCGCAATGTGATTTTCTCATTTTTCTCAACAAGAATAGTTTTGTAATCGCATTGTTTTTTATGGTAGGAGACTTTAGCAAGCCCAGCAAATGGTTCAACAAACAATTTGTGAAAGGGAATTGTATTGCAAATCTTCTGGTATGTGCCGGAAGAGCCTTTTCCTCCCGGATAAGAATTTGAAGTGTTTTTTTTATCCATGACTTTCAAATCATTGAAAGTCAGGTGAAGCGTAAACAAGCAACAGCAAATATAGGGATATTAAAATAAATTGCAAATAAATTGCAAATAAAAAGATGTAATATTAGTTAATAGCATGGATAACAGTTTAATATATTATAATTAAAGTGTAATTCATAATCACGAGGTCGGCGGTTCAAGCCCGCCTCTCGCTACGAGAAAGGAAAGCAAAGCTTTCCTTTCTTTGTTTTCGGCTGTAATTGATTTATAAGCTGCGAGTAGGTTTTTAGGAAAGAGCGTCCCGATGTATATCGGGAAGTTATGGATAGTTTATCTAAACGCCTCAATTATAAAAAGGATTACGAGAAATTAAAACGACTTGAGTTGACTTGTTTAATTAATAAATGTTTTATTCAACAAGTTTGTTGATAATTAATTCTTAGCTTGATCGAAAAATTGCCACGTAAATCATATATTTGGACTTTGGGTTATGTGTGTGTAGATTATAATTTCAAAAGAGTAAGATGAGTTTATTGCATTTTCCATTTCCAGAAAGGAGTAGTGAGCAGGAAAAAGATGTGTATTTTATAAAATCACAATCAACAAGTTATCTTTCCCAATGCTATTTGAAAAACACTTCTTCGGAAGCAATAATAATATCAACCCAATTCTTTTCAATTGAGGAAATATTTCAGATGTCATTTCAGTATGTTACACCAACTTATTTGAACCGGGATTCTTCTTCTTCTAGATTTGCGACAATAATTAGAGAGTCTTGTAATTTATATGAAATCTTGTGTCGTAAAGTTTATAGTGAATTGTTTAACCTTGACTTAGGTGTTAAACTCAATATTTTTAATTATCTGTCATTAGATTATTTTTTTAAATTAAGGACAGATGAACTTCGATCCCCAGTTTTTCATAGTTATATGCGACAAAATTCAATACTTAATCCTTTCTATAGTTTGTCAGGATGGGAAGGAAACAAAAAACTAGAAGGAAACAATATTCCTAAATGGTGGGATGCTTACAATAAAATAAAGCATGATGTAAATGATAGTAATAAATATGCGAATTTAGATAATGCCTTTTATTCATTTGCGGCCTTATTTATGGTGATTAGGAAAGTTTATGGTGATGGATTAATCTGCGGATATTTAAGAAAGCCGACCTCAAAGAAAAACATGTCATATGAAGTTTATCCAATTAGAACATCAAATATTTTTATTGGTGAAGTATATTATGGTTCAAAAAATTAAAGGTTTTTAAAAATTGTTATCGACCAGCTCGTTGACTATGTCGAGCAGTAGATATGAGCTGATTTTTGAAGCGATAAATCTATTTGAAATTCATTGGTAAAAAGTTTAAAAGCTTGATTAGTGACTCTATGTTAAGTCGTTGAAATTAAACCATTGAAACATTAATTATCAAAAATTTATGATACTATTACAAATCACAGACAAAATTATCCTTGATCGACTTGTTGAAATTGAGGCAATATTAGAAACATTAAAGACAAGTAAAGGGTTATCAGCTGCTGCGGGAGCAATAATTGGTATGGTATTTACATTGTTAGTGAATATTGTTTGGACAGAAATAAGGGAGTGGCGAAAGAGAAAAAGAGAATCTAAAAAGCAAGTGGGAAAACTAAAAAAAGAAATTAGCGTCGTTTTTAATAATATTTATCGATATTATAGAGAGTGGTCAGGATATAGGCTGCAGTGGGTTTATATTGCCAAGGAATATGAAGTGAGTGGTAAAGAAAACTTTGTAATGGATGATTTCGCACAAATTTGTCATTCTCAAATTGAAATCTACAAAAATAAGCTCTACGATGAAGAAGCACGATTGTACAAGAATGTAATTATTATGCTAAATGAATTAAAAAGCATTTCAATTTCAAGCTTTAAGGATCAATACTCTTCTTTATTGGAATTTGACATTAACATTCATAAAAAAGTAAAAAGTGAAAATGACCTAGAAAAAACGTATAAATTATTAAAAGATGAAACAATTAAGAACCAAGAGAAATTGAGATTGATTTGTGGGACAACTGAAGTGCAATTACTATCTGCATTAGATAAAAAGAATCAGTTTAATAATGAACTAATCGATTTATCAGTGGTGGGAAATTAATATTTAGGATTAGTTACTGATGTTAAAGGTTGACAAATAGCGAGTAAATGTTTACAGGAAAGAGCGTCCCGAACTTGCTTCGGGAAGGTCGGCGGTTCAAGCCCGCCTCTCGCTACAGGAAAGGAAAGGGTTGCAGATTTGCAGTCCTTTTTTGTTTTGTCATTTTTATACCTGAAAATAAGCGAGCCCCCTCCGGCGAAAATTCCGAAAATATAAACGGAGGTTGATTACAATAGTAATTCATGTTAGTTGCTGTATGTGTGAAATTTAGCTTGTGGGATTCAGGCGTGAAAATTCACAATTTTAGTAAGAATTTGTAAAATGTCTGTCGCAAATTTAGGAGATATTTGCGACAATATTCAATGTGCTTACTTGGCAGTGTATGTTGGCTCCCATTGAATTGGATAAACCAAAGTCTTATGAAATTCATTTTTAAGCTCATAAATATCAAGTTCGTTTTTGTGGATAGGATCTCCGTTTTCGTCCATAGTGAAGCCATTGTAAAATGGTCGAAAGATGCCAAGTACCTGATCGCATTTATTTGCGATATGCCGTGAGGAATTAAAGTCCTTGAGCATTGGATGTTTTCTCGTAGTTGTGGTTTTTTGAGCGATGTTTACAGTGAAAACAAGCCTTATATTAAAATGAGAAGCAAGAAAAGCCATTGCATTCACAAATTCGTCAACATCTCCGTATGCCATATCCCATGGGTTATATTTATTGAGGAAATCACTGTTGTCAATAAACACAGTTGAAATCGGATTGCTCTCTAAAAGCTGCATTAACTCAACAAAAGCACCGACTCCAAAGTATTCAAAATCAGTATTGATTGACAGATTTTCACTCATGCTGCCGTCAAAGTTTTCAATCAAACGTTCAAGTTTTTCTTTGTATTGCTGATAACTAATAAGTAATACATTTTCTGTTTTTGCTAAATCGTTTGCGAGTTTAAGGCAAACACTGGATTTTCCTTCTCCTTCTGATCCTCCGATTGCAATTAAGCCATTTTGTAGTTTAATAGTTTCCATTTTCGTGATTTTTATCGTTAAAACATTTTAATTTTATTCTTTATTGATATTGTAATAAACCAATTGCAGTCGCGTAGGATGGGGCATTTAGTCTGTCAAACTCTTTGATATTGTCATTGCATCGGGGTATGCCAATACGTACTTCATAACCTGTCATATCCTTAATCAATAAGTCCAAATGCTTTAATTTTGCTGCTCCGCCGGTAATGACAATGCCCACATTCAGTCTGTCTGCATAGCCGGATTGCTCAATCTGAAATTTAATGGCATAAATAATATCTTTCATCCGTTCCTGAATCACAAAAACCAGATCATTCAGGGAGATGGTTTTTTCTTCCCGCCCTTTGAGCCCCGGCACCTGAATAACGACACCTTTTTGGGTTTTAGACTGTAAGGCGGATCCATACTGAATTTTCAATTCTTCGGCTTGTGCCTGCAAGACGGAAAAAGCCTGTTTGATGTCCGAGGTAACCGTATTACCGCCTATAGGGATGACAGCTGTATGTTGCAGGACTTCGTTGGAGAACACTGCCAGGTCTGTTGTGCCACCACCAATATCAACAAGCACAACACCTTCTTCTTTCTCTTTTGATGATAAAACTGAATGAGATGCCGCCAAGGGGTCAGGAACCAATTGATTTATTTCTAGACCAGAAAGTTCAATTACCTTTTTAAGATTTTCGATTGACGTGCTGTGTCCGGTAATAATATTGAAATCAATAATAGTTTTTGATTCAGAAACGATAGGTTTAGAAGTAGATATTGCCTGAATGATTTCATCTCTGTTCTCAATCAAAGTAGGATATGTACGTTTTATCAAGCTTATGTAATCAAGCTGAGCAATTTCAAATTCCTTTGGTTTCAAATCAAAAGCTAATCGCTTTTTTATCATTTTAATGTGTTGTCCATTGCAGTTGACGTTTACTGTTTTAATTTGTATGCCGGTTTGTTTAAAAATGTCAATAACAGATGCCTTGATTACTTTGACCGTTTCAGCAATGTTTAAAACAAGACCTCTTTTTATGCCATTGCTAGGCTGCTCGCTTATCGCAATAATTTCATTTATATGATTTGAATTTGAAGTGGCCAATACCATTACAAGTTTGCTGCCACCAAGATCAAGTACTGCTGTATAGTGCTTATTCATGATTTGCTTATTTTTCTTTTGATTTTAAGAGTTCACTGTTTTTTATTAGTTCGGAAATTTCATCAAGCAAAACATCAGCCACAAGCATGCTTAGTTGGTAGGTATTGATGAGTAGTCTTGACTTGTCTTCATTCCAATGTATCCAATACGGTTGCCTTGATTTCCCACCTGCAATCTTCGGCTCATGGAATTTTACATTAAAATTTTTCTCAATTTCATTCAAGCCATCAAGGGTGTTTTTGTTCGGATCAAAATAACCTACACCGGCAATAATTATAACCGAGAAATCATGTATGAATTCCGATGAAAACAAGAGTTTTTTCCTGTTATCCAATTTTTCAACATCAACTACAGCATCTTTCGTTTTAGGGCTTGGATTTGGGTTTACTTCGGTTATGAATACATCTTCATGAAAATCAATGTTTTGATTTCCATTTTTATTAAAAATCCTGTTGTAGAGCTTTTGATAAGTAAGCCAAGTTCTGCTGGTGCCATTGTTTGTGCCATTATCTATTTTCAATACTTGACCTTTGTAAGGATACAGTGGCGTCTGATATGCAATGGGCGATTGCTCCATAATCTTTGCTTGATCATAATCTTCCATTTCTTTCCATCCAGAAAAGTTGTTTGCAATTTCATTTTCATACTGATTAGGTTTGTCTTCTTTTGAGATTGAAGCTTCTTTCCCAATGATAAGAATGTCTGCAAATGGATTGCCGGTTCCAACATATTTGTATATGTCATCCAAATTTGAAACGTCAAGCTCATTCAATAAGTTGTTAAAGAGTTTTTTCCTTTTCATAGTGATTTGTTTTGGGTTAATAGTGCTTTATTTTGACAAAAATATTTAAGTTAATTCGATTATGAAACCTGAAAGAAGGGTATTCTTGTTTTCCAGTGCATAAATGTTATTTGATACTGTATTGATTATAAGTTATTGATTTTTTTTCTGACTCATATTTTGACTGTTTAGTTATCGGTACTTCTCAATTTTTGTTCCGCCAAAAGCTAATGCGTATTTCATTCCTATCCATGGGTTTAATTCGCCTTCGTCTCATTTCCCCATGCATACAATTGCTTGATATGTCAGCTTATTGGTCATTGGCTGCTGAAAATGATTAATTTGTGAAGATTTAGTTCGTATTTTCAGCCTTTTTTGTATTTGTGGTGTTAACTTGATATGTGTGTTTCCAATTGTATTATGAAATTTCAGAATCAGTTGAATTTTTATTTAGAGAAATTGTGTTTTCAAAAGAGCGTATATTTGGTTGTGAGGCTACAATATTTTTGAACTGAGTTTTGAGATGATTTCTGTAGAACAGGTGGTCGCCTTTCTCAATGAAGTCAATGTTTTTAGTAAGCATTTTTTTTGCGATATTTTCTATCTCTTCCTTTTTTAGTTTTCGTTTATCGCTTAGGTGGTTGGAAAGGGATAGTAGCAGTTTTTGTTCGTTTATTAAAGTGTTTACAGCCAGTTTTTTCGCTTCACTAATTGCTGCTTTGATATCTTTCTCAATATTTTTGATTTGATGATATGTGTTATTGTTTTTTCTTTCGGGAATTTCATAAGTAATTGGAGCTCTTCCCATGCCATTGTTTTTATACATGTTTGATAAAAAATAAGTTGCTTTTTCAATATCACTAGATGCTCCGGCAGTCAAATTTTCTTTTCCGAAAATCAGTTCTTCTGCAACGTAACCTCCAAGCATCATTGCAACGCGGGGAATCAATTCTTTACGAGAAATATAATCCCAAGGTATGCTTGAGAGAACAAAACCCTGACTGTCTGCATCGGTTGTTATTGAATATATGATATTTGGAATGACTTTTAATAAAACAATTGATAAAACTGCATGTCCACTTTCATGAACTGCTGTGATCGCTTGCAAATCATCTTGTTTGTTTTTACGGACATCTTCAAGTGTTGTTGATATTGTTGTGTCTAAGTAATACACAGATTCATTATCTTTGAGAAAATCACATGTCATTTTTTTATCTTGTATCGAAAAGTGTAAACTGTCAACAGTAAGGTTGTTTAGAAAGATGGCAGAATAGAAGTAGCTGATTTTACTTTTTAAAATCTGGTGCATTGAGGTAAATATAGGTCGAACGCCTTGGGTTGGATAGACTCCTTCTTTGTAAATTAACTTGTGAATGGATTTGTCAAACACTATATTTAGTTTAAATCTTGCTTTGAGGTCTTTTGCATAATTTACTAATTCCTGCTCTATAATTTTCTGATATGAATTTTTGGAGAAAGCCGGATAAATAATATGAATATTACCTAATCTGGCGATTTGCTCATTTCTAAATCGCTCTTGCAGTGCCATTTTAATACATGGAACGGTAATTTTTTGTGATATCTTATTAAAATCATCTGCATCAATATCAGCACTGAAGTTATTACTCATAGTATAGGCTTCATCAAGGTTTCCAATGACAAATATTAAGGCTTTTGTGAAGTTTTTGAATGATGGAGTTTTTCCAATTTTAATGACTTGTTTTAAGAATTTTATTGTTTCATCTGCAGTAAGCTTTAATAATAAATTTTCAATATCTTTCTCCAGATGAATATCAAATTGTTCCCCTGCTAATTCAATAATTGTTATGTATTTATTTTCAGGGATAAATCGTACTTTTTCATTTTCATTAACTGTTATTCCAATCTCATTGCAGAACAATTCTATTTTGTTCATAACAAAACCGTTTTCAACTTTAATGCCAGCTTTTAGTAGATGCGATAACTTCGTTGTGAAGTCCTGTAATGACCAAAGACCATGTTTCCATTCAAAATGCTGAATCTTTCCTGAGTCTATTAGTTCCCAAATCATTCGGTTTTTGTCATTTTTAATTTCTTCTTTGAATGGTCCTGAAATTGTTCTACTGTGTTGAAATTCGTCGAGCGCAATAATGACAGGAGATGAATCTTTATTTTCACATAATTCTTCCAGGGATTCTTGAAAAGAAAAGCTACCTTCTTTATTGCCTAAATCAAACTTGTAGTAAATGTCCTGATAGTTAATTAATTCAACCAAGCGATTAATTACAGAGGTTTTACCTACGCCTGTTAATCCCCAAAGGTTGATAATGGCAGGTCTTTCTTGTAATTCTGGGAAAAAGTACCAACTACTAAGATTGTCAATAATTTCATCAATGATTTCATCAATTCCAACGAATTCTTGTTTTAAAGTGCTTCTAGCTTGGTCAAGTACTGCATGTTTTCTTAAAAAATCGTCCTTTATTTCTAAAAATTTTGCGTCCATAATAAATGAGTTTAATGTTTTGTGCTAAAAGTATTTATGCATTTCGCCAAAACATGACGTAGTGTTGTGGATTTTGATAATTTAAGAAAATCCAAGAATGGAAATTTGATTTGTATCAGATAATGAGTCAATAAAAATAATTTCCGGTTTGTTTGATTTGTTGACACTTAGGAATTGCTCAATTGTGTCAGCATAATCCATGAATTTAAGCTGTGTTTCTGTCGTTAAACTAATGTCCACCCAAATTGATTTTAGATTGTGATGCTTTGGAAGTGTTTTCAGCGTATCAATCAAGGGTTGCTTGGTTGTGATTTCGGTTTGCTTCAGAAGCAGTATAATGCGTGTTGCATTTTTTGTGTTTTGCAGGAAATCACGTAAATCAACACTGATAAACCCTGGTTCCAAAATATGTTCAATAAGGGTGTGCAAGGCACTGAATACCTGATTTTCATTTTTTATGATGTTTATAATTTGTGGTGGAATCATATCTTACTTTTTGCAAAGATGTGGACGGATTGCGCCAAAATGTGACGTAGTAATTTGTTCATTTGATTTTTTTATTACGACATGTTTTGGTGGGCTTGCTGTGTATCATTGTCTGTGAAAAAAATTGTATTATGAAAACACAGGAAAAACAAATAGAGACTCCGAATCAGCAAATTAAAATGATTCGAAACAGTTTGCACTAGATAGCAATGTTAAATGTTATAAATTAAAAGAAATTGGAATACTTATACTTAAATTTTAATAACTATCTTTAAAAATCTATACCAATTTGTTTCCATTAAGCAATGATGTTCGATACTGTCTCTTTTAATTATTTTTTTGTCTAAAGAATTCCAAGGCTGTCCGTAAATATCTTGCTCTCCAAATGAACTGTCAATTCCCAATGTAGCAGAGTAATTCTACCCGAGTTCAATCGTATCTTTCCTGTTAGAACTATCTGTTACAAACAGACGAATACTAAAATCTTGTCCTTTTACTAAATTGAATAAAAGGCTTATTCCAAAAATTATCAATAGTGTTTTTTTTATTTCCTTCAGTTTTTATAATGCATGGTAACGGTTTGCGTATATGACTTGTGGCGGTTTTAGAAGCACTTTCCTGTCAGTTTGCAACAAACTTAATTAAATGCACAAACCTTGAATTTACCACTTTACCCGCCATAAGTTATATACGCTGTTACCTGCTGTGTATTCTTCATTATAAGTTCGTATTCAACAAGTTAAAGCCTGCATTTAAGAGCATTTTTGAAAATTCTAAACCGTCAATTAGTTGAATTTCATTTTCAGTCGCAATTTTCTCCGCTTGTTCATTGAAAGTGTCTGCTGATGTAATCACCCAAGCAATTTTATTGTAACCATCGTCAATGCTCTCCTTGTTAGTTTTATAGTCCAAAATTTGATTTGTTCCCCATTCGTTGACGTTGCCTTTGTGAAACTTTGCTTGAATGTAGATTATCAACTTTATATTCTCAAAAACAGCTACAATATCAGCATCTCCTTCTTTGTCTCTTGCGTTCTTGGCAGGAATTGTAACTTCATTTGCGCCAATAGTTTTAAAATATGTCTTTACTAACTTTTCAAATTTGTCAGGGTTTAATTCTGTTTTAATAGATTCCAGAACATGGCTTGCTGTTTTTTCTACGATTATCGAATGGTGGTGTATTGGTTTGTTCTCTTCATAGTTTGTGATGCTTTTTTCAATATTCTTTTTCAAGTCATTAATTGAGCCATTTGTTTGGCGAATTTTCATTCTTGATGTCAGCTTAGCATCAGCAAATTTTGCTCTAGAAACATTTTTATATAAAACTTTCACTTTTCTGGCAAATCCCAAATCGTAAACTTTTCCACTTTCTGAAATAAGATGCGTACCATTTGTTTTAACTTTCTCATGGCTCCAAGTTTTAAGGTCATCGGAATAAGCATCACTAATCAATAAAGGCTTTTCATCAATAATTTCGCAAACAAAAAAGGTTCCCCAACTTGGCACTATTACAATATCACCTTTGCTGAATTTTAAAAATCGCCAAAGATTATGTCTAGTTCGAGGAACATCTCCCCACTTCTCTTTAAATTTTCCATTAAAATAAGTCCAATCATCTTCGAGCACTTTGTGAATAAATTCTTTGTCTGTGAAATCAGAGAATCCAATTGTTAAAAACCCTTTGTTAAGTAAAGGATAAGACAGCTTTGCTTTGTGCGAAATCCTGTGTAACCAATAATTCATAATTGTAAATTTTAAAAACCGCCTACTCTTTTCGGTTTTCAGCATTCCCGTTTTTCTATAAACTTATAATGTCAGTACGTCAAACCATGTCGTTGATGAATTACACGGTCGTTTTTTTTAACATAGCAGGTAACGGTATGCGTGTAAGTTGCGTGCCGCTTTTCCACTACCCCGCCGAAAACTATTTCCACTGCAAGATAATAAAATTATCTGTTTGGGGAAAAGCACTTCACTGCGGCATGAAATTTACACGCTGTTACAGCCTGGTGCTTCTGCTCCGACTTCGAGTTCCGATCTTCACTTGCGGAAAACGCATCCCCGTTCAAATGGTTTTTTTATTTATTTCTCT
>JAQIBY010000074.1 GCA_027858835.1 Bacteroidales bacterium
GCATAAAATTAAAGACAAGTTAATAATTTGATGAGATTTCACTGCCAAACAAACGCAATAAAATGAAATTTCAGTAACCGCTTTTGCCCCACTATTAGCGGGTTTCAGTACCCTAAATCCCCACAGAGCAGTAATAGCAAGTCACTAACGGTTAATAACGGCTTTTACCCCATTCTCAGAGGCTTACAGCAATTTTGAAACAGGCTTTCGTAACTAAAAAGCACAATACCCATACATTTCACAAAATACACACAACTAACAACAAAAAACAAAAAATCATTCTTAAAAAACCAGTCTTCCACCACTTTTACCGGCTCCGGGACCTAACCCAATCTGTTGATTTGCAATTTGCAAGATTTCCGGTCGGTGTTCAACCAACAGCAGTGTATGTCCTAAATTAATTATCGTTTTAAAAACATCAATCAAGCGTAAAATATCCGCATGATGTAAACCCGCAGCCGGCTCATCCATAATAAATAAGCTTGGAGCTTTACTTTTTCCTATTAATTCGGACAAAAGTTTAATCCGTTGTTTTTCACCTGCCGATAAGCTTTTAACCGACTGTCCGGCAGACAAATGCCATAATCCCAAATTCATCATTAATTGAATGGATTTTTGCAGGACTTCATTTCCTTTCAGGTAATCAAGCAGTGCATCCAAAGGCAGTTGCAAAACTTCCCCGATATGTTTCCCATTAAGCTTCACGTTTAGCACATCCTGTTTATAGCGATATCCGTCACATGCATCGCAAGGAACGTCTATATCGCTCATAAAATCCATCGCCACATGTTTCACGCCGTGCCCGTTACATTCCGGACATTTCCCATCTTTATGGACATAAGAAAAAGCCGATTTCTTCAATCCTGCAGCCTTAGCTTCCGTGGATTTAGCAAAATAATCCCGCAATGCATCCATTAATCCGGCAGCAGTAAAAACGCTGCTGTAAGCCGAGCCGTTTAATGTATGTTGATTGATAAACTTTACATCCTTAAATTTTTCAAAACCATACAGCGAATCGCAATTTACTGCCCGCTTTGATAGTAATGAGGCAATTATCACATCCCGAACCAAACTGCTTTTCCCGCTTCCTGAAATGCCGCTTATCGCGATTAATCCACCGAATTGAAATTCAATGTCAATGTTTTTGAGATTATTTGCCGATGCAGCTTTTATGCCAAATTTAACTCCTGTTTTTGGCACATCAATTGGTTTCAGCGCAATATTTTCCCGTAAATAGCTTGCAGTTGGAGTGTTTTTATTTAACAAAGACGAAGTTTTTCCTTCGTAAACAATTTCACCGCCTAAACGACCGGCACCCGGACCTAATTCAATAAGATAATCGGCAGCCCGCATAAACTGTGCTTCATGCTCCAGCAGAATCAGCGTATTTCCCCTCTCCTTGATTGCTTGGAGCACTTCAAGTAAAGCAGGAATATCTCGTTGGTGCAAGGCGGAAGACGGTTCATCAAGCACGTAAGTCACACCGTACAAAGGCGATGCGAGTGCTCCCGCCAAGCTGACCCGTTGCATTTCACCACCTGAAAGTGTGTTCCCTCGGCGATTAAGGCTTAAATATCCTATGCCTAATTTCAGCATAAGCTGCATGAGCTCAATAATCCGTGGCCTAATTTCCTGTAGTAATCCCATGACTGGTTTCCCGACAGATTTTTCATTGAGTTGCGCGAAGAATAACACACTGTCCTGCAAATCTAAAGCACTGAGTTCGCTGATGTTTTTCTCGGCAAGCCGGATTTGCAACAAGTCAGGATTCAATCTCATTCCTTGACAAGTTGAGCAAATTTGTTCATGCATTAATACGCTCAATTTGTCGCCGGTTTTATTTTGATGTTTCCGACGAAATTCATCCTCGATATAGTAACAGAATCCCGGCCAATTCGACTTCAAATGCTGTACTCCGCTCCTGCTTTTATTTTTAAAATGCCAATCTAATTCATACTCTCGATTTCCGGAACCATAAAGCACAATCTGTTTTGCATCAGCTGTCAAATCCCGATAAGGAGATGAGATATCAATTCCATTTTCTTCAGCTGCTTTGGATAAAATTGCCACGAATTGTCCGTCAGGATTACCGAAATAGCGTCCGGGAGTACTGCCTTTTAAAGCTCCTTCTGTGATGGATAACTCGGGGTTTGTAATGAGTGCGTCAGGATTACAAACCAACTTCACTCCCAGTCCGTTACATTGCGGACAAGCACCTGACTGGTGATTAAATGAAAAATCCCGTGCAGAAAATTGTTTCCCCTGAAATTGTGCAATCCGTGAAAATAAAAGTCGATAATAATCGTATAAACCGGTCATTGTGCCGACAGTTGATCGCTCTGAAACCTTTGTTTTTGCAGACGACAAAGCCATAACCGGAGATAATCCACGAATTGATTCAAATTCTGCCGGATTTGCTTGTTGCAGAAATGAACGAGCATAAGCTGACATGCTTTCATTAAATCTTGATTCTGCTTCTGCGACAATGGTATCAAAAGCCAGCGAAGATTTCCCTGATCCGGAAACGCCGGCAATAACCGTCATTTTTGACTTTGGAATATCAACATGAATGCCTTTAAGATTATGGGTTGTGACGGATTTGAGAGATATTTTATCATTTGCTGAATGAATCGGTTTTACAAACGCTTGATTTATTTCTGTTTTAGCAAGTATCTTTGCTGTCAAAGATTTTTCCGCTGTCATCATTTCATTCGGATTTCCTTCTGCAACAATGTCACCGCCCTGCTTTCCCCGCCCCGGTCCTAACTCGGTAATAAAATCTGCATGTGTCAATAATTCCCGATTATGCGCAATACACAAGATGGTATTTCCGGTATTTATCAACTGCTTCAATGCACTCACAAGTATCTGTATGTCATAACGATGCAAGCCACTTGCTGGTTCGTCCAAAATAAAAAGTGCATTTCCACTGTTTGCTTTTTGCAGATGAGCTGCAAGTTTAACGCGTTGCGCTTCTCCTCCTGACAATGTGGTGGATGATTGCCCAAGTGATAAATATCCCAAACCGACAGCCTGCAAACTATTAAGCGTTTGCAAAATCTTTCTCTGATCGACAAAAAATTCTACTGCCTGATTGATTGTCATATCATACACTTCAGAAATTGATTTTCCTTTGTATTTTATGTTTAATATTTCAGATTTGAAGCGTTTGCCGCGACAATCAGGACATGGCAAATCCACATTTCCGAGAAAATGCATGCCAACTTGAATCTTTCCGGCTCCTAGACAGGTTTCACAGCGCCCGCCTTTGGTGTTAAATGAAAAATGAGATTTTTTAAATCCTGCAGACTTTGCATCTTCCTGAGCTGCAAATAAATCACGCAGTGCATCGGAAAGTTTGGTGTATGTTGCAGGATTTGATCGTGGTGTGCGTCCGATGGGATGTCGGGAAACATGATGGACTTGTTTTATATTTTCCGCTCCAATCAAGCGTTCTGATGGTTTTCCTGTAATTTGAGATGAAATCAAAGGCAGTAATTCATCATAAATCAGTGCATTTTTTCCTGAGCCTGAAAGTCCAGTTAGTACATTTAATGCAGATTTCTTAATGCGGAAATGAATCGATTTTAAATTTCCGGACTGAGCATTTTCCAAGGCAATAAATGCATCCGAATTTTGACTTGATGCTTTTATCGGTATCGGAAACTCTTCGTTTAAAGCTTTGGCTGTCAAGGATTTTTCCGTTAATTCCTTAACAGATAAAAAATCTGCTAAATTTCCGGAAAACAACAATTCACCTCCTGATTTTCCGGCCTTGGGACCAATATCCACAACATAATCCGCTTGACGGATACACTGTTCATCGTGCTCTACGAGAATTACCGTATTTCCACGGGACACAAGTTCGCGCATCATCTCAATTAAATATCGATGGTCGTGAGGATGCAATCCGACAAAAGCTTCATCAAAAACGTATAATACATCACTGAGACCGGCATGAATTTGATTAATCAGGCGGATTCGACGCGTATCGCCCATGGATAATTTTTCTGTCGGAATTGATAAGTTCAGATGACCCATACCAAGATTTTCAAATCTATGGATACGTCTTGTTATGGCTTCTACAAGCGGTTCGGCAATATTTAGTTCTTGTCTTTTCCAGACTTGTTGATTCAGCCAAATTTTCAGCTCGCACAATTCCAATTTGCTAAGCTCGGCAATGTTTTGCTCATGAACTTGAACCGACAGCGCATTTTCATTCAGACGAGTGCCCTGACAGTGAGAACAAGGCAATGATTCGGCATATTTCAGGATATTTTGATTGCGATCACGGCGCAAAATATCCGACATAATATTGATAATTCCTTTGTAATAATCTTCTTCACGAGGTTTTGCCGCAATTCCCTCCCATTTCAAGCGAGATTCCAGGCTATGTTTGCCAATCGGGACTTTTAGTTTGTTGCTTCCGTACAAGACAATTTGTTGCTGTGCTTCGTTCAGCTCATTCCAGGGAATATCTACTGAAAAGCCATGCGCCCGGCACAACATATCCATGCTATCCATGGTCAATTGAGTGTACATAATGTAACCGGTCGGTAAAGTTGGAGCAAGCGCACCTTCCCGCAAGGATTTTGTTGGATCGGCAATTAGCTTTTTAATTGATATTTTCTCCTCCAGACCCAATCCCTTACAATGTGGACATGCGCCCAAAGATGAATTAAAAGAAAACAAGGCACGTGACAATTTAATATCTCGCTCAGAATGTCCGATACGAGCAAAAAGCAAACGTAAATAATCGTACAAATCCGACATGGTTCCCAGCGTTGATCGCGCGCCACCTCCTGCAGTTTTCTGACTGACAGCAATCACAGGTGGTAGGTTTTCAATCTGATCTACTTTTGGATGGCTCAGCTTTCCGGTAAATCGTCGTGCAAAACCAGGAACAGATTCAAGATACCGACGTTGCCCCTCACGAACAATCACATCAAAAGCCAAAGAAGATTTTCCTGAGCCGGAAATCCCTGTAATCACAACAAATTGATGCAGAGGAATATCCACATCAATAGACTTCAAATTATTTTCCCGTGCATTTCGGATTTGAATGCTGACATGCGATTTTTCCATGCCCAAAGTTAAGGAAATGGGAGGAAATTTCACATTGGGAGATATTAAAAGTAGGTAAAAAATGATTGTGAGGACATTATTATCGCAAACATAATCTGAAAATAATTACTTAATGGCATATACCATGTCATTACTGCATCGAAATTTGTACAGAACAAAAAACAATTACAATGTGCAAAAAAATCACACTTTTATTCATGATTAGCATTTTTAGTATCCCAGCAATGAGCCAGGAATATAACTTAAAACAAGTGAAGGAAATTCATGAGCAATTAGAAATTGAACCAAAAGATGAAGAGTGGATTGATGGGAAATACTGGATTTATTATCCGTGGATACTAACGCTACATAATGGAGAAAACATTGATGGACTTGTTGCCATAATATTTACAGGAAATAAACCGGATTCAGAATTAATCATGAGTTTTTACATATATGCATTATCAGATATCAATAAACTCATTAAGCATTTTAATGCTAGTTATGTAAGTGTAGAAAATGAATTAAAGTGGATTGACTATGAAAGCGATAAAATATATCAAATAACACAAGACATTGAAAATGAACTGGTGTATGTGGATGTAAAAAATCGCAACTAAAATAAAACAAAATAAGCGAAACACTAAAACTTAAAATAATATGAATAATCAAGATGATTTTTACGAAGAACGAGCTGATTACGACAGTTATGAACTAAGTCAACAGGAAGAAGAAAACAAGCAAGCCATGCAAGATACAATGGATGCACTCGGCATAGAATACGATGACTGTGATGAGTTTGACGAAACAGATATCAATATTTGGAGAGAAGGACACGGATTATAAACCATAATAACTAATTGTATGAAAACAACACTAAAAATCATTTTAATCGGAATTATTACAACATTCATTTTATCCTCATGTACAGTAAAAAAACGCTTATATATGCCGGGATATCATGTTGAAAGCGTAATTGGGAGAAAACACAATAAAGCAAAATCGACAAAAGAAGTTACTAATACACAACAGACAACTTTTGCAGAAGCAGAGCAATCAAATAGCGAAAGAAACAAGCCAGTGACAGCTCAACATAAAACAAAAATTGCGCATGAAAATGCACTTGCGTTTGAAACAAAACCGATAAAATCTGAACAGAAAGAAAACACGCATTCAAAACTCAAAACACGTGTTGAAAAGCCTGAAAGCCCCTTTTTAAAAACCAATCATTTCGATGATTTTACGGAAAAAATGTTCACGTTCAACAGTGGTCCGCAAAGCATTTCAAAGCAACATATCAACAAAGAAAACACCAACATTTCCGATGACGGGAATTCTGCACTTAAAGTTATCGGTTGGGTATTAATCATCTTGGGAATACTAATTTTACTGGTTGCCAGCATTTTAGTAGGTATTTTACTAATGCTACTTGGTTTAGTATTCGTTGTATCAGCATAATATGTTCAGCAATTAATAATTTTTTAAAGCGTCATCTATCTCTATTACAATCTCTGAACGAAGATGTTCGGGTTTAAGAACTCGGGCATCTTTTCCTTTTTCAAGAATCCACGCTTTCAAATCCCGATTAATAATCAAATCAAATTCAAACAGACCCCAATCATCGGTTTTTCGGATATATTTCTGGGATGCATGTAATGGTTTGCTCAAAATATAAGGAATGCGAGTTGAAAAAATCTCAATTTGAATTTTTTCAACTTTAAAATTTCTAGGTAAACTTACACCAACGATATCTTTAAAATAGGAAGTTTTCATACCGAGAGGAATTGCTTTCCAAGCAGCATTTACTTGCTTCATGGATTTAATTCTGTCTAAACCAAAAACATAATATTCTTCATTAGTTTCATCCCATGCCAAAACGTATAGCCGTTGGTTATGTTCCTTAATCAAATACGGATGAATGTTTAATTTCAGTTGTTTTGGGGGTTTATATGGCTGATAATCAATTTCTACAACCTGCTTTGACTCAATAGCATCAACCATTTTTGATAACCATTTGTATGCTGGAGGATTATTATAGGCCTGTAAAGACAAAACCATTTCATCATCAGAGATTGTTTGCAAGTTCAATTTGCGCAAACTCGCAGACAAATTTCTAAAATACTGATGCATCATAAGCTGTTCAATATGCTGCACTGCTTCGCTTAAATGAAACATTTCATCTGGTTTAAGACGTATATTAAACAAATGAAAACCCTTTTGTGAATAATAATATCCCAAACCACGCTTATTTTCAATTGGAACAGGGATACCAAGCACTGCATTTTTCAAATCAAATATATCATTACGGATTGTTCGAGGACTCACTGTAATGGCTAATTCTTCGGATACTTTATCGGCTAACTCAATTGCAGACCAATATCGTCCATCCTTATTTGTGAAGTTACCATGAAATCTGTTGGATAAACAGGCATCAATAATCTGATATCTCAACAGTGCTTGTTTGTTTTTTGGCATAATTTCCACTATTTTTGGTAAAGATATACAAAACAAAAAAATGACACAAGATTACTTTGATTTCAAATTAACCGCCCAGCAATCAGAAGCTGTTTCAGCTATTTCAAACTATATTAATTCTTCAGATCACAATATTTTTATACTAACCGGCTATGCAGGCACGGGAAAAACCAGTTTATTGAAAGGGCTTTCAAAATTATTTCAAAATGAATATGCAATTCACCACCTGGCAAGCACCGGAAGAGCAGCAAAAGTCTTAAGCGGTAAAACCGGAATGGAGGCAGATACCATTCATCGAGTGATTTATCAGCATGAAATTACAGTAATAGACAGATTTCAGCAATTAATAAAGGTAACTTATAAAATTAGAACGAATAACGCACCCGAAAAGAGCATCTATTTTATAGATGAAAGCTCTATGATATCTGATAAAAAAAGCCTTGAAACTGATTTGAATTTCGGCACCGGAAAATTACTGAGCGATTTGCTCAAGTATGTAGGAAACAGAAAACTCATTTTTATTGGGGACAAGGCGCAATTACCGCCTGTGAAATTTGACTATTCACCGGCATTAAGTGTCGATTATATTCAGCGTTATCACAAATTAAACGTTGCAACTATAAATTTAACCGAAGTTGTAAGAATTGCACAAACTACAGGAATTTACAAAAACAGTGAATATTTACGAAATGTAATTACTGCGAATCAATTTAGTTTTCTTACACTCAACATGTCGCATTCTGCTGACATAACAATTCACATATCGATTGATGCAATGACAAGCCATTTCACCGAAATTGCCCCAAAAGTAGGTATTGATAATCTTATTTTCATTACGGCATCAAATAAGGCAGCGCATGAAATAAATCTCGACATACGAAACAAATTGTACGGGCGCAAAAGCATAGAAATCTTACAAAAAAACGAAGTGTTAATGGTAATACAAAACAATTACTATTACAATTTGATGAATGGGGATGCTGTAAGTGTTAGCTGGATATCAAAGGAAACACGGCAAATAAAAGGCATTATTTTCAGAGATATTGAAATTATGTATGATGATCCAAAAATGCTTGCACGTCGTGTTGAGAAAGTAAAAATTATTGAAAACACACTCACATCAAATGCGAAGGATTTGTTACAGGATATTGATTATAAACTCCGGCAATATGCTTATGCAAAAGCAAAAAGCGAAGGAATTGACACTAAAAACAAAGCAGTTTTCATTGAATATCTAAAAAACGAACCCTTTGTTAACGCATTGCGTATTAAATATGGATATGCGGCAACTTGTCATAAAGCCCAAGGCGGTGAATGGACACATGTTTTTACCATGCTTGAAATGTGGATGTTTTACCAGACAAAATCGTATTTGTATCGTTGGGCATATACTGCAATTACACGCAGCTCAGAACATTTACACATTTTGAATAATAATGCAATTAGATAAAACCAAATTATGGACTTAGTTTTAAACACATTCGGCACTTGTCTTACAAAAGATCATGAAAATTTTGTGGTTGTACACAACAACGCTCCATGAAAATTATCGGACAGGACATAAATTTTGATATGGTTTTAGGCAATAAAAATACATTATTTTTTTAACTTTGTATTGAGGTTCTTTGACATGCTGTAAAAATTTACGTTTTTTATGTATTGAAAAAAGAAGGATTATGCTGCGACTGACGCTCAGCAACCAGTACAGATAGCAAGCATTTGGGTACAAATCAATGTAGCGAGAATCTCTCAGTCTCCGTACTCACGCTCACACTATTATTGTCAGATTCCATGCCAGCTAGCGCCGGAAAAAGCGTAGGCGCTGATCCCGATTGCCTTGCCCGTGGGCAGGTTTCGGGATATTGAAAAAAGAAGGATTAAGACGTGAGAACGATTAAGGTACCTCTTTCAGCATCTTCTTTGAGTCAGATTCCATGTATTGAAAAAAGAAGGATTAAGACTTTTCCATAATTTTATAATTTTAAATTGTTAATACTATTGTCAGATTCCATGTATTGAAAAAAGAAGGATTATGCTTCGACTGACGCTCAGCAACCAGTGCAAATATCAAGCATTTGGGTACAAATCAATGTAGCGAGAACCTCTCAATCTCTGTACTCATGCTCACACTGTTATTGTCAGATTCCATGCCAGCTAGCGCCGGAAAAAGCGCAGGCGCTGATCCCGATTGCTTCGCCCGTGGGCAGGTTTCGGGATATTGATAAAAGAAGGATTAAGACATAACGTCCCACGTGTTAAAATATTTCTTAACCCGTCAGATTCCATGTATTGAAAAAAGAAGGATTAAGACTTTTTGTTTTTTCTATTAAACATAATTTTATTTTTTGTCAGATTCCATGCCAGCTAGCGCCGGAAAATGCGCAGGCGCTGATCCCGATTGTTTCGCCCGTGGGTAGGTTTCGGGATATTGAAAAAAGAAGGATTAAGACAGCAATTCAAAGTTGGCTAATACAAAGTCATTGATCTGTCAGATTCCATGTATTGAAAAAAGAAGGATTAAGACTTTCTTTAGAGTTTTATTCATGATTTTACAATTGTCAGATTCCATGTATTGAAAAAAGAAGGATTGAGACAAACTTTTGTTCCTGCTGTAATAATTCTACTTTCACTGTCAGATTCCATGTATTGAAAAAAGAAGGATTAAGACCCATTAAAACAGGCTGTTATGCCGTAGTTAGCAAACGTCAGATTCCATGCCAGCTAGCGCCGGAAAAAGCGCAGGCGCTGATCCCGATTGCTTCGCCCGTGGGCAGGTTTCGGGATATTTATCCGGCGAAACAAAGTGGAGACGGATTGAAAAAAGAAGCCTGCCTGCCATAGCGTAAGCCAACGCAGCGGCAGGCAGGGATTATGCTTCGACTGACGCTCAGCAACCAGTACAGATAGCAAGCATTTGGGTACAAATCAATGTAGCGTGAACCGCTCAATCTCCATACTCACTTAAATGAAACCCAGAATTTGCAAGCCTTAGTGCAGCAAATTCAGATGGTTGAATTATCCCGATACCTTTTTTGATATGCTTATCGGGGCTCACTCTGTTTTGTCAGATTCCATGCCAGCTAGCGCCGGAAAAAGCGCAAGCGCTGATCCCGATTGCGACGCCCGTGGGCACTTATTTGAAGGCATTTCTAAAAAACAAATACAATTGTATCAAACTTCATCAAAAAAGCTTATATTTCTAAAAAAATATGGTTATGATTAATTTAGGTTCAAAACGTGCTCCTAGACTCGGCAACTTTGCAGGAATTGTTGAATCGGTAGAATCATATCGCTCCCAACAATCCAGCGATTATTATCCGGTAAATACAAAATTCCTTATTTTAGACATCAAAAACGGGGACAGACAATTATTGGCAGCACAAAAATTCATTGGACAAACAATTGACGGGACTGACATCACCTCTGAAGCATTTAACGAAAATTTACTGCTTAACAAATACGTTTCTTTTGAATTTGGGAAATTGAGTATGGGGTAAAAAATCCATCAACTGATTATTAACCCGTAAACATTATGGCATACTATCTGCCATAATAACACGAACGAAAAAAAAGCATGCTAAAAAAAGAAAGGTATTCCGCTAATACAGTTTAATCGTTAAAAACATAAAATAAATTGACAATAGTTTGTATTATTAATTATTACTTGTAATTTTACCCTTATGGATAAAGTGCGGGTATTAAACATTTTTTTCAATAATAAACTGAGGATAGATGATCTTCCAAAACTCAGAGGTGCAATTGTGCACAAAATTGGAGAAGCACATGTTGATTTCCATAATCATGACGGAGATAAACTATTATATAGATATCCGCTCATACAATACAAAAACATTGACAACAAAGCATGTATAGTGTGTATTAATCATGGCACCGACAGTATCCACGAATTTTTATCGCTAGATAATTATTCCATTACACTTGGGGATACGCAGATAGATTTGCAGCTTGATAAAATTGTTTTAAAACAATACAACATACAAATTTGGGATAGTTATTTTTCATATCGCTTACATCATTGGCTAGCATTAAATGAAGAAAATTATACCAAATACAAAACATTAAGCAGTGAAGATGAAAAAATCTTTTTTTTAGAAAAAATATTGATTGGAAACCTTTGGGGCTTTTCAAAAAACTTAGGTTATAAACTTGAAAAAGAGATACGGGTAAACATTTTACATCTTAATAAAGAAATGGTAAAACCTTATAAAGGAATTAACATGCATGCTATCACTTTAGATTTCAGAACAAATTTGTATTTACCGCCCAACATTGGTTTAGGAAAAGGCGTTAGTGTCGGTTTTGGAATTGTGGCTCCAATTAGAAAAAAATAACCTTATGAATCAAAATAATACACAATCGAGCAATCACTTGAGAAATCAGATATATTTAGCAGGCTTACTGCACGATATTGGGAAGTTTTATCAGAGAGCAGATGATAACTCTGCAGGAAAATCGAAGATATTAACCGAAGATATTAAAAATGTTACTGGCAGCATTTGTCCGCAATATAAAGGGAATTACAGCAGAAAACACGTATTATATACAGCACAATTCATCGAAGAGTTAATAAAAGTAAATAATCGATTTAATATCAATAGGGAAGAATTAAAATTGTTCAGGCTGGCAGCTGCACACCATGCCCCAGGCAATTTTCATGAACAAATCATACAATTAGCAGATCATCTTTCTGCCGGATTAGATAGAGACGATGCCCCAGAAAAAACTAAAGACATTGTATTTGAAAATGATCCAACACGATTTAAAAAGGTTAAAATGCGCTCTTTGTTTGAGGAGCTTTTTACAGAAGAGGAAGGAAATTTTAAATTTGAATTACCATTAACACAAAATAACATCCATAATAAAAACGACTTTTTTCCTCAGCTAGAAATTGAAGAGCAACCAAATTTCAAAAAGCTTTGGGCAGAATTTGTTTTAGAAATTCAGAAAATAAATGGTGGAGAAATTGGATCTTATGCTGAAAATATTTTGAGTATCTTAGAAACATATACGAGCTTCATACCATCCAGCACAAACCATCTCCCAGATGTGTCTTTATATGACCACTTAAAAACGACAGCAGCGTTCTCTTTATGTCTGTATGATTATGCAGAGGAAAACAAAATAAATACAATTGAAAACTTAAAGAAGACAAACCCATTTATCCTTATAGGCGGAGATATTAGCGGCATACAACACTTTATTTATGATGTCATATCAAAATCAGCTGCAAAGAATTTAAAAGGCAGATCATTCTATATCAACCTTTTAATTGAAAACTTCATACAAATTATATTAAGTGAATTAAATTTATTTAATGGAAATATTGTTTACGGTTCCGGTGGTAAATTTTACCTTATTGCACCAAATACAAAAGCTGTAACAGAAAAGCTCATAAGCATACATACACGTATTTCTGAAGAAATGTTGCATAAGCATCAAGATGAGCTATATTTAGCATTATCACATGTGGAATTTGGGTTTGACATATTAACAAAAGGTGATACCGGCAAATTATGGAAAAATTTAAACGATCAATTAACAAAAGAAAAGAAACACAAATATTTTGACACATTGCAAGAACATTTTAATATGTTTGAACCAATTGACACCTCTGATATGCAACAGGATGAAATATCAGGTAGAATGATTCCTAAAAATGAAGGTGCAAATATAAAAGGAGACCTATTTGTTCATGAAGAAACCACAAAAGCATATGTAAAACTGGGCCAATTATTAAAAAATACGGAGTATATTATTTACACTGATTCAGATAATAACATTAAAGAAAATGAAGTAAAAGGATTATTTGGGAAAAAATTTAGATTTGTTGGCCGTGATGAACAAAATAATGAACTTCAAAAATTAGACAAAAAAAGTAAAATATTTTGTTTAAATGATCCGGAAAAATTACAATTACATCCGGATATACATACAACATACATCTGGTATGGGGGTAATAAATACCCTACAGATATTGTGGGGAATCCTATTAGTTTTGACAAACTTGCAGGTGAAAATGATAATAGTCTAAAAAGACTTGGCGTTTTAAAAATGGATGTTGATTCACTTGGCAAAGCGTTTATTAGCGGATTGCCTGAGAGGAAACGTAATTTCTCTGCTTACAGTACAATGAGTAGGAGTCTTGATCTATTTTTCAGCGGTTATTTAAATGTAATCCAACAAAGTAATTCTGATTTTAAGAACAATACTTATATCCTGTATTCAGGAGGGGATGATCTAGTTATCATAGGTGGGTGGCATCAAATTATTCGTATTGCCGAGAAAATTCATGATGATTTTAAGCGTTATACTTGCAATAACCCGAAGCTCAGTTTATCAGGTGGCATATCAGTTGTACCAGCAAAATTTCCAATTCTCAAAGCAATACAAGAGGCTGAAAATGGCGAAACTTTAGCTAAAAACCACACGGTTGATAAACAGAAAAAAAATGCAATTTCCATTTTGGGCATGCCATTAAGGTGGGATACTGAATATTTAGTTGTCAAAGAGCTTAAAGATGACATAACATTCTATTTGTCCAACAATAAACTACCAAAATCTTTCATTTCACGAATTAGAAATTATTGTGAAACAAGTCAAATTAACGAAAAGGGTGAAATGAGAAATATCCAAGCATTGTGGATGAGTGCTTATGAATTACAACGATTAAAAAGCCGCTTAAGCAAATTTGATGAAGATGCGAAAAGTTTTCTGGAACAAGTTAAACAAGACATTTATACGAATAAATATAAAAATCAAAAAATCAAAACAAATTATCATTACCTGCAACTAATTGACATTGCTTGTAGGTTAGCTGAACTTGAAATAAGAACTAAAAATTAATAATTATGGAAAGAAGATTCAAACAAGCACCTACTAGGAATTGGGCGAGTGAGTTTAATGATAGTTGGATTAAAGAAGGTATTACAAAGGAATGTATTGAGTACACAAAAGATTTTGGTAAATTCCTAGCAACTAACAGATTAAGCACTACTCAAATTAGAAATGTATATGGAGAGCTTAAACGCATTCAATTGAAAGGGTATGATAATGAAAAAACATCATTTCTACTATTAAGACCAAAGATGGCTTATGCCGACAAAAGAAATGAGAAAGTAGGATTGTCAGAATTAAAAAAAGTATTTGACAAATCATATCTTATTGTTGAAAACAAGGTAGATTTTAAGAATTTGATGGATTTTATGGAATCTACGCTTGCTTATCATAAAGCATACGGTGGCAAATAATATTTCTTTAACTCAAAAATACATATCATGGATAAAAAACTAATAAAAAAAATAATCATCCAAGGCGAGCTTGTTTTAAAAACCGGTTTACATATCGGAGGTACAAATTCAGCAATGGGCATTGGTGGTCCAGATTCTACTGTAATAAGAAACCCAATTACGAATAAACCAATTATCCCGGGTAGCAGTATTAAAGGTAAAATGCGGACTCTGCTTGAAATCAATGAAGGTACCGTTAATACGAATGCTAATATGGGCAATGTAAAAAATGGGCCTACTCAAAACACAAATGACCTTGCAGCAAAGCTATATGGTACGGCTAATCCACAAGATCAAATTGCATCCAGATTAATTGTACGAGATTCAGAATTAATCGATGATGAAGATTTATTTAAAGACACTGATTTACCTTATACAGAGTCAAAAACTGAAGTTGTTATTGATCGAATTACATCAGCTGCAAGTCCCAGACAAATTGAACGCGTGCCTGCTGGTGCAAGATTTTCATTAAACATGGTTTTAAATGTTTATAACGATGAAATTGAAACAGAACTAATGGCCGGATTAGTTCGTTCAATGAAATTATTACAAGATGATTATATCGGCGGTAGCGGCTCACGAGGTTATGGACAAGTAGAATTTCAAAATTTAAAGAAAATCACACGTACAACCGGATATTACAAAAACGAAAGCGATGAAAATACAGAAACATTGAAATTATAAAGTTATGACAGAATATAGTCTTGTAAAATTAAGGTTTTTATCGCCCTTGCATATAGGTAGCGGGAAAGTCGATGAATACGGTGTCTCAGGACAGATAGTACATAGCGATAGCTTAAGTGCCGCTTTGGTGTCTGTATTTGCTCAATTATTCTCATCTGAACAGTCTGAAATTCATGAATTCATGAATTCATATAAAGTAAGTTCACTATTTCCGTATTATAAAAACAATCTGTTTTTCCCAAAACCATTAACAGATATTATAATAGATGACTCACAAAACGAACTCGAAATTGAACTTAATAAAAAAATAAAAAAAAGCACTTATCTGTCAAAAAAACTATTCGAGCAAACAATTAACGGTGAGACAC
>JAQIBY010000096.1 GCA_027858835.1 Bacteroidales bacterium
GCAAATTTAGTGGGTAATGGCAAGTAATGATTAATATTGAGCGAAGTATAAGCATTCTAATACTGTCAGGGCTAAAGCCCATTTTTATCTTTCAGATTCTTACCACCCCGTCCTGAAGGACGGGGTTAGTCGTTGTAATAGAGACAATTACAGTAATATGCATATTCGAAATCAAAAAAATATAACCCTGACATTTATGTCGGGGTTTTAAGTCATAATACATAATTGGGCTTTAGCCCTGATATTTATGAATCAAAGTTGATAAAGTATTCCATCAAATTTGCAGTAGAATCATTTCCTTTAACAGCTCAAATCCGCAATTGAATTAAGGTAATAATAAACGGAAAAATTATCTAGCGTCCTATTTCATGCACAACACTTTGTTTGGTGAAATAAATTATTAGCCATCCTCATTAGTCTGATACCAAGAAGCATACATGCCATAATTATCGGCAATTTTTTGAATCATTTCCCGGCTTTGTTCAGGGTCTATCGTTTTTATCCGCTTTGCGGGAACACCGGCATAAACCGAATTCGATTCAACTTTTGTACCTGACAAAACCAATGAATTGGCTGCAATGATAGAATTCTCCCCTATTTCTGCATGATCCAAAATCGTGGCGCCAATACCAATCAAAACATAATCATGAATTTTTGCTCCGTGAATAGTCACATTGTGTCCAACAGACACATGATTCCCTATGGAAATTGTGGATTTTTGATATAAGGTGTGCAAAACCGCATTATCCTGAATATTAACATGATTACCAATACGAATAGAATTGACATCGCCACGCAAAACCGCACCATACCAAATGCTACATGAATCTCCCATTTCGACATCTCCAATAATCACTGCTGTCTCTGCAAAAAAACAATCCTTACCATATTTCGGATCAAATCCTCTGACACTTCGAATTAAAGCCATAATCAATTCTTCTTTCTGCAAAAATAAGCAAGTTTCCTTAAGTGAATAAAAAAAATGCGGCATAAACTTTGTTTTGGAATAATTTATCAAAAAATAATGCGTTTTTTAAGCAGTAAAAAGCGTATTTTTGTAAAAAATTGAGGATGCAAATCTGGAAGTTGAAATATTTTCTCGTTCTATGTGGGATACTGATATCGGGCATATTACTTGCAGATTTTGATCCTGAAACCTGCTCTGGGACAGACAATAGCAAAGCCGAAAAGCATTTTGAGAAAGCAAAAGAACTGTATTACAAAGATCAAAACAAAGCCATTGAATATCTTGCGAAAGCCTTACAAGAAGACGAAGATTTTGCTGATGCATATTATATGCTTGCCGATTTTGCCATGCAAGATTACGAAAACGCACGTGGAATTAATGCTAAATTAGAAAAACAAAAGCAGGACGAAGTTCACACCTACCTAATGCGAATACTTGATATTTGTCCCAAATATGAAAATTACAACATTAATTATCTTGTCGGAGAAACATTTTTTAATGACAAAGATTATATAAAAGCAGAGGCATATCTAAAGGTTTTTGTACGAAATACAAAAGACAATAAAAAAGCGGTCAATATAGCTCAGGATATGCTTGACGAAATTGATTTACTGCGTCAGTTTAAAAGAAATCCGGTTCCCTTTAATCCAGAACCGGTAGAAGGTGTATCAACCAGTGAAGATGAATATTTACCACTAATTTCTCCCGATGGAGAATTGCTTTTTTACACACGGCAATTCATGAAGGAAGACATTAATAGTATTTACGGACGGCGCTTGACAGAAGAATTTACCGTAGCAAATCGCGCAGATTCTACATACATGCACTATGTTGATGCCCGTGCAATGCCGGAACCCTTTAACCGTGGAAACAACCAGGGCGGTATCAGTATCACCATTGATAACTCTACCCTATTTGTCACACAATGTATTCCTTTGGATGATTATAAATACCGAAATTGTGATATTTACATTTCACACCGCACAGCCTACGGATGGTCAGAAATGGAAAGCCTCGGTCCCAATGTTAACGGAAAACTCACATGGGAATCTCAACCAAGTATTTCCCCAGACGGAAAAACCTTATTTTTTGCTAGTGTGCGTCCTGAAAATCTCGGCTCAACCGAAGATTATCAATCATCCGATATTTACTATACTTGCCTTCAGGAAGACGGCACATGGAGCAAAGCCCGAAATATGGGAAAACCCATCAATACAGAAGGGACCGAAAAATCGCCTTTCTTTCATGCCGATAATCGCACCTTGTATTTCACCTCTGACGGACATGACGGATTAGGTGGTTTTGACATTTTTTATTCACAACAAATCGACAGTGCTTGGACAGAGCCCATAAACATAGGATATCCAATTAACAATGAAGAAGACGACTTGGGATTTGTCGTTTCAACGAATGGTGAAAGAGCTTATTTTGCCAGTAATAAACTCAATGGCGAAGGTGGTTATGACATATACGGATTTAAGCTGTATAAAGAGGCAAGACCCGATAAAGTGTTGTTTGTAAAAGGGAAACTTGTGAATGAAAATGGAGTCACTATCACCGATGCAAAAGTAGAGGTACAAAATGCAACAACCCGAGAAGTAACCGAAGGTATGATGGATAATGAATCCGGAAATTATGCGGTAGCAATGCGTATTGAAGAAGAATCTGATGATGATTATTTAATGGTTGTTAAGCGAGAAAACTCCAGTTTTACATCACGACTGCTTGACCCTGACGAAATGGACAATAATCAACCAACTGAAATAAATGTTACGGTACAACCCATTGAAACAGGTCAAGCAGTAAGATTACACGACATTTATTTTGATTTCGCTTCCGCAGAAATTCAGAAAAAAAGTTTCATTGTATTAGACAATTTTGTGGATTTTCTAAATGAAAACCCAAAGCTTACATTCGAAATTCACGGACATACTGATGATGTCGGTAATGACCAATCCAATATGGCATTATCAAAAGAGCGGGCTAAAACCGTATATAATTATCTTTTAAACAACGGAATCGAAGCCTCACGGATGAATTATCTCGGATTCGGAGAAGAGCGTCCAATTGCTACCAATGAAACCGAAGAAGGCAGAGCACAAAACCGTCGTACAGAATTTTTTATTGTAGATAATTAAAATCGCTTTTATTGCAAATATTACTCGCTGTGTAAATTGCACAAAATATTGTGTTACACCTCAATAAAATAAATTTCAGTAACCGCTTTTGCCCCACTATTACTGGGTTACAGGAACCAGAATCGCTACAGACCGCTAATATCAAGCCAGTAACGGTTAATAACGGCTTTTACCCTATTCTCAGCGGGCTTCAGGAAAGCATAAAATCAAAGACAAGTCAAAAACTTGATGAGATTTCAATGTCAAAGAAACGCAACAAAATGAAATTCAGTAACCGCTTTTGCCCCACTATTACAGAGTTACAGGAATAAAATCGCTACAGACAGCTGATAGCAAGGCACTAACGGTTAAAAACGGCTTTTGCTCCATTCTCAGCGGGTTTCAGAAAAGCATAAAATCAAAGACAAGTCAAAAACTTGATAAGATTTCACTGCCAAACAAACGCAACAAAATGAAATTCAGTAACCGCTTTTGCCCCACTATTACTGAGTTACAGGAACAAATATCGCTACAGACAGCTAATAGCAAGTCACTAACGGTTAATAACGGCTTTCACCCCATTATCAGCGGGTTTCAAAATCACACAAGGCTATAGCCCTAAACTTTAGCGTTGTGTGATTAACAATAAATATTATCGATTCGAAAACACAAAAGCATTTCCACTTAATCCAACATCAATTTTCCCATCTTTACTTACATCACCAGAAATAATTAATTTTGCCACTTCATCAAGAATTTCACGTTGGATAATCCGTTTTAATGGACGTGCGCCAAACTGCGGATCAAATCCCCTATCGGCTATTTCCTGAATCGCATCTTCTGAAACACTCATCTCAATTCCTTGGACACGAAGCTTTTCACCGACTAACTTAATCTGAATACGCACAATCTCAATCACGTCTTGTTTCGTTAACGGAGTAAAGAGTAAAATATCATCAATCCGATTTAAAAATTCCGGTTTAAGATGTTGTTTCATTTCCTGCATCATCCTCAACTGCAAATCATTAATGCGTTTCTCCGGCATTTTCTCGCCTTTATAATCAGCCCATTCACTCATCAAAATATGAGAACCCATATTACTTGTCATAATAATGATGGTGTTTTTGAAATTCACAGTGCGACCTTTATTATCTGTCAATCGCCCGTCATCCAATACCTGAAGAAGGATATTAAAAACATCAGGATGTGCTTTTTCGATTTCATCCAATAAAATGACAGAGTACGGTTTTCTTCTGACGGCCTCAGTCAGCTGTCCACCCTCATCATAACCGACGTATCCGGGAGGTGCTCCAACCAATCGGGAAACGGAATGTCTTTCCTGATATTCAGACATGTCAATTCGAGTCATCATATTTTCATCATCGAACAGAAATTCAGCCAGTGCTTTTGCCAATTCGGTTTTTCCAACACCGGTTGATCCAAGAAACATGAATGAACCGACAGGTCGATTTTCATCCTGCATGCCGGCACGATTTCGCCGAACAGCATTCGCTAAAGCCCGAATCGCATGATCTTGACCCACAACGCGTGCATGTAATTCATCTTCAAGTTTGAGTAGTTTTTCACGTTCGGACTGCAACATCTTACTCACGGGAATTCCTGTCCATTTTGCGACAATATCAGCAATGTCTTCACTCACAATCTCTTCCCGAATCATCGCATCACTTGACTGCATATCAGACAATTGGCTTTGAAGTGCTTCAACTTCCCGTTCTTTTTCTTTAATGGTTCCGTAACGTAATTCGGCAACCTTTCCGTAATCACCGCTGCGCTCTGCTTTATCGGCCTGAAACTTCAAATCATCCAATTCCTGTCTAGCCGACTGTATTGCATTAATTTTGTCACGCTCAGAGTCCCATTTCGAGCGCTTTTCATTACGCTCTTCCTGCAAATTGGCAATCTGCTCAGATAATTGTTCTAATTTTTCTTTGTCTTTCTCTCGCTTAATTGCCTCGCGTTCAATTTCTAATTGTTTTATCCGACGCTCAATTTCATCCACTTCTTCAGGAATGGAATTCATCTCAAGACGCAATTTAGCTGCTGATTCATCAATTAAATCAATCGCCTTGTCCGGTAAAAACCGATCGGTAATATAGCGGTCAGACAATTCAACGGCTGAAATAATCGCTTCATCGCGGATGCGCACTTTGTGATGTGTCTCATACGCATCTTTAAGGCCACGAAGAATAGAAATTGCATCCAAAACATCGGGTTCATCCACCGTGATTTTTTGGAAGCGACGCTCCAATGCCTTGTCGTTTTCAAAGTATTTTTGATATTCATCCAATGTCGTGGCACCAATGGCACGCAATTCACCACGGGCAAGTGCGGGTTTTAAAATATTGGCTGCATCCATTGCACCTTGCGACTTTCCTGCGCCAACAAGGGTATGTATCTCATCAATAAAAAGCACAATATTTCCATTTGAACCGACTACTTCTTTCACAACTGCTTTTAGTCGCTCTTCAAACTCTCCTTGATATTTCGCTCCGGCAATAAGTGCGCCCATATCCAATGAAAAAATCTGACGATCTTCCAATCCTTTCGGGACATCTCCCTGAACAATACGTTGCGCCAATCCTTCAACAATGGCAGTTTTACCGACACCGGGATCACCGATTAATATCGGATTGTTTTTTGTTTTACGTGTTAATATCTGAAGAATACGACGAATTTCATCATCCCGACCAATCACTGGATCCAATTTCCCTGAATTTGCCTGTTCCGTTAAGTTAATCGCAAAACGAGACAAAGCATCATATTGATTTTCTGCAGACTGACTGTCAATTTTATCGCCCTTGCGCATCTCAGCAATGGCAGATTCCAAATCTTTTTTGCGCATGCCTGAGTCTTTCAATAATTGACTCACCTGATCGCCTAATTCATACAATGAAATCAAAATAGTTTCAACAGAAACGAATTTATCGCCTTGCTTTTGCGCTTTACTCAGCGAATTTTGCATAAGTTTAGATGCATCTTTCGACCAATATATATCAGCTCCACTGACTTTCGGATAAGAATTAATCAGCGAATCCACAACTGGTGACAGGGAATGCATATCAAGATTGGTTTTCCCAAACAGATATTGCATTACCGACTCAGATTCCGTCATCAGAGACTTTAAAATATGTCCTGTTTCAATCGCCTGATGCTGATATCCTTGTGCAATTTGTTGTGCTTTTTGCAAGGCTTCCTGCGCCTTAATTGTAAAATTGTTTAAATTCATAATCGCTAATATTCATTTATATTGCTTTTTACCTAACAAAGCATAAGCCAAGCCTCAAAATATGTCATTTTGGCGTAAAAACAAAAGACCTAATGACATTTTGTCACTATAAATGTATGTTTTATGACAAATTCGAGTCTGTGATGGAGAAAGCATCTGAGCTGCTGAAATAAATTACTAACTTTGCAAGATGGAATCGAATGCGCAAAATCATTTTCTGCCCGGAAGTCGGAAAGAAATGGATGCTTTAGGATGGAAACAAGCTGACATCATATTGTTCAGCGGCGATGCTTACGTGGATCACCCCTCTTTTGGTAGTGCAGTCATTGGTCGCATGCTAGAATCGGCCGGATATCGGGTTGCGCTGATTCCTCAACCAAACTGGCAAGATGATTTAAGAGATTTCAAGAAACTGGGAGCTCCCCGCCTGTTTTTCGGAGTGTCTGCCGGAAATATGGACAGTATGATTAATCATTACACAGCCGCCCGCAGATTGCGTCATGACGATGCCTATACACCTGGCAACCGACATGGAGCACGCCCGGATTATCCAAGTCTTGTTTACACCAAAATATTAAAATCATTATTTCCTGAAGTTCCGGTAGTTTTAGGCGGAATTGAAGCCTCTTTACGGCGATTCACTCATTATGATTATTGGCAAGACAAATTGAAACCCGGGATTTTGAAGGAATCCGGAGCCGACTATCTATTTTACGGCATGGCGGAATATCCCATTGTCTATTTTGCAGATGCGCTTGCTCAGCAAAAATCTGACTCAGAGCTTCACAGTATTCCAAACTTACAATATCTTGCCAACGAAATTCCAAACAGTAAAGACATCCAACTGCTTGCACCGCATGAGATTTGCTTAGATGACAAAAATGCATTTGCCTCAAATTTTGTTAAAATTGAGCAAAATGCCAATGCACTGGATGGGAAAACTATAATTCAGCCATATGGAGCGCAATACCTGATTACCAATCCGACAATACCACCATTAAGCACAAAGAAACTTGATAAAATATATTCGCTTCCATTTACACGGATTCCTCACCCCCGCTATCAAAATAAAGCCCCAATACCCGCGTATGAAATGATTCGACATTCGGTCAACATTCACCGTGGATGCTTTGGGTCATGTGCTTTTTGCACCATTGCTGCACATCAGGGACGATTTATAAGCAGCCGCTCGGAAAAATCCATTATGAAGGAAGTGGAAAAGCTGACAAAAATGCAAGACTTTAAAGGTCATATAAGCGACCTGGGCGGTCCTTCAGCGAATATGTATGCCATGCAACCAATCAATTTAAATCGTTGCCGCGTATGTAAGCGTTCGTCATGCATTTATCCCGGAGTTTGCGACAACTTGAATAGTGACCATACTCCGCTGACAAATCTCTATGAACGAGTACGAAATCATCATGCGGTTAAAAAAGTAACTGTCGGCAGCGGAATTCGTTACGATTTGATTTTAAAGACAGGTGAAAATTATCGCCGTGCAGCGGGAACCTATCTGGAGCAATTAATCCGCTTTCATGTATCAGGAAGATTAAAAGTTGCACCGGAACATACGGAAGATAAGGTATTGAAAATCATGCGTAAACCGGGATTTGAGCTGTATCAAAAACTTCAACGTATCTTCGACAAAATCAATAAAAAGCATCAGCTAAATCAACAATTAATTCCGTATTTCATTTCTTCGCATCCCGGTTGTGAATATGAAGATATGCAAGCACTCAGTCTGAAAGTAAAAGCAGGAAACATCCTTACAGAACATGCGCAAGACTTCACTCCCACACCGATGACATTGGCAACAGTAATGTATTACACAGGGAAAGACCCCTACACCGGAAAATCGGTAAAAATCAC
>JAQIBY010000153.1 GCA_027858835.1 Bacteroidales bacterium
GAAAATGGGTTTGGAATTGAAGATAGTATCTTTAGCCCTGACAGTATTGGAATGCTTATACTTCGCACAATATAAATCATTACTTGCCATTACCCATTAAATTTGCAGTAGTACCATAAGCATTTTACCAACTTTCTGAACTATTCAATCAATTTCCTGTTATTCTGAAAATGAAAAAGTTATTTATCATATTAGGCTTAATAATTGTAAATCTGACTGTTATGGGACAAAATTCAGAGAAAATCACCCTCGGAATGGGATGTTTTTGGTGTGGTGAAGCGGTTTATAGCCGTATTGATGGTGTAATTTCGGTTGAATCCGGTTTCAGCGGCGGTCATATTGAAAATCCGACGTACCGTGAGGTAACACATGGTTCAACGGGTCATGCAGAAGTGATTCAAATTGAGTTTAATCCGGAAATTGTTTCTTTAAGCGATATTTTGTCCATATTTTGGGAAATGCATAATCCAACGACCTTAAATCGCCAGGGAGCTGATGTGGGTACACAGTATCGATCTGCAATTTTTTATCATAACGATACGCAGAAACGAATTGCTGAAGCACAAATTGAATTGCTCACGAAAGAAAAGTATTTTGATGATCCGATTGTAACTGAAGTTACGAAATTTGAGAAATTTTATTCGGCCGAGGATTATCATCAGGATTTTTATGATAACAATAAAAATAACGGCTATTGTCGTTTTGTGATTGAACCGAAATTAAAAAAGCTTCAGAAATTGTTTAAGGAGAATCTGAAATAAATTCTAATCGCTGAGAATCGCGTATTTGATTATTTACTGCATAATTCCTCGAAATACGTAATAAAAACCAAATTTTTCAAATAACAACAAATGAATGATAATTTATATTATGTTAAATTGGGTGTTTTGAATTAGTTTCTATAAATTAAACTTAGCCGGTGCCTTCGAGTTTCCGGTGCCTTCGAGATGTCCTCCTATCGTCGGACTCCTCAGTCACCTTCACTCCTCCGCAAGGTGACTGAGGGATTTCGATTTTTCATCGAAATCGTCTCGAAGGCACCGAAGTGTCTCGAAGGCACCAATTCGAATTTTTTTATTAATTTTACAAATACATGAAATGTTTTATGTATATTTTAGAATGTTCCGATGGGAGCTTTTATACTGGGAGTACAAAAGATCTTGACCGAAGAATCGCACAGCATTCTGCAGGAGAAGGTGCAAACCATACATCAAAATACTTGCCTGTTAAATTAGTGTATTACGAAGAATATAGTCGTATAGATTGGGCTTTTAACAGAGAAAAACAAGTTCAGGGATGGAGCAGAAAAAAGAAACTTGCACTTATTGAAGGTCAATTGGATGACTTACCAAATTTTGCAAAGCCCTATCGGTTCCGGTGACTTCGAGTTTCCGGTGCCTTCGAGACGATTCTCCTATCGTCGAATCCCTCAGTCACCTACTGTGTGTTACTCAAGTAGGCGGCTATGAAAGCAAGGACACTGAGGAACAAGGTGACTGAGGAGCAAGGACACTGAGGAACGACAGCGATAGCTGGAGTGTCTCGAAGTGGCCGCAGTGTATCGAAGGCACCGAAGTGTTGCTGTAACAATAAAAAAAAACGCCCAATTTCTTGAGCGGTTTTAATATTTGAGAATTAAAATTTATTTTTAAGATATACTACCCCAATAACAATTTCCTTTTGAAAAAAGTTAAATCTATTCTTCTTGAATTGTGGTATTAGAATTCAATTCTGACTCAAGCCTTTCAATATCTTCTATTATGTAAGAAACATAAGGATTAATTGACCTAGCATTTTCAAGATATCTCAGAGCCTGAGCATTTAGTGAGTCTCGTAATTCACTATTTTGATTCGCATAATCCATGTAACAATCAGCTAACATATAATTTGCATCTAAATCGTCTTCGTTTAATTCTTGATACTTAGTAAAATATGGAAGCGCTTTCTCAAACTCCTTTTGACTTTGAAACAACTCCCCTTTCAGTTCAAAAACACCAACATACTCACTGGCAATACTTTCCAATAAATCAAGCGACTCTACCATTGATTCCGTATAATTATTTTTAATGCAGAAATTCAATAACTTTTTTGTTTCATGATGTGCATATTGCATATATTTAAAACTATTGGCTCTTGCTGTAGCCATATACTTTATGGTATCACCAGTTTTTAAATAAGAATCAGCAAGTTTTGCAAAATATTTTGATTTTTCATATAGATCTTCTCCAAAGTCTGTTCTTACGACTTTCTTGTAATATTTTATTGAAGTGGAAAATTCTTTAAGTTCATACGCAAAGTCTCCTGCGTAAGCATAGGCAATAGTATCGTATAATTCATCAAATTCAGAGATTTTAATTGATTTGCTAAGAAAGGAATAGGCTTGTTTAATGTCTTTTTTTTCTGAAGCTTGCATACCTAGAATGAAGTAAATTTTAGCCATTACTGGAACCTGCCTAAAATATGCTATTTTCAGATCGAAAACATCTTCAACATTGGGTATATCTGCATTTAAAGCAATATATATATTGTCATGTAATTTCTTTAATCCCTCTTCTGAATAATAATTGATATTTTGGATTGATGTATCGTTGAAATTGTAGCATAAAGATTTCATCAATGCGTCATATGCAGTATCAGCTGGGTTAACAAATGATTCCAACATAGCTGTGTCATTTTCAGCAAACATATAAGTAATGCAGTTAAATTTGTAGTAATATGTCTTATGATATTTTTTTGTCTTTTCGTGATTCAAGGCCTTTAGCACACTATTATATGCTTCCATATAATCCCTTTCTTTTAAAAATATATTCGCATTATTAATCTCTCTCTTTTGTGCATTGCATATCATTGCAATTAATAAAAAACTGATGAATAAAAGGTTTTTCATATGATTTACACTTTCAATATTCAATGAAAAGGCATTATTAAATACAAATTCGCACTTTCATTGTCTCTTTTATTAGTTTTAATGCTATAAAATTACGATTAAAATAATACAATGGCAAATAAACACAAAAAAAACCGCCCAATTTCTTGAGCGGTTTTCATATTTGAGAATTAAAATCTATTCAGTCAAAGCATCCAATTCCGCCTTAATCTCATCGTGTTTTTCCAAATTACCCATTCGGTAATAAATGGTTTTAAGTGTTGACAATACTGTCACATCGTTTGGTTTTAATGCTTTTGCATTTTCAAGGTAAGGCAATGCCTTTTCAAATAAACCGTCAGCAGCTTTTTTTACTTCATCGTATTTTTGCGGCTCAGTCGGCGGAATATTATTGTTTGCCCAAGACAATGTGTCTGCAGCATAGTTGTAATAATACGCTCCCAGACTGTAATTAGCATCAAAATTTTCAGGTTGTAATTCAACAGCACTTTCATATTCCTTAATGGCTTTTTTCTGTTGGTTCGTTTCTTCGTATAGTGTACCGCGAATTACAAAAAACTGCGCATTATTCGGGTTATTTTCAATTGCCATTGAAATATAATCCAAGGCTTTTTCATTTTCTTCAATATCCACATAGTAATTAAACAAATCAATTACCAAAGGATAAGATGCTTCAGGAAATTTTTCAATTCCTACTTCAAGTGTATTAACAAATTTTGTGGTATCACCGGTATTAATGTACCCCATCGCCAGACTTTGATAAATATTTACTTTTTCTTCAAGCTTATTTCCATAATTAATCTGCTTTAGCATTTCATTATATTGCACAGTCCGCTCCCAGTCTCCTGAGTTAATTGCAGCAAGTGATGTAAAGTAAAGTACTTGCGTATCCATTTTCATGGCGATTGATGAAACAGTCAATGACTTTTCAAATTTCTCTAAAGCAGTTTCATAAGATTGCTCACGAAAAGCATCAATACCTTGATTAACAAATCCATTTGCTAAAGCCGGTAAGCGAACAGTGATAATATCAACCAGCGCTTTTTGATCCTCCAATTTTGTATCGGAATCCTGCAAAGCTTTAAAAAACTTCATGATATCTGTCTGTTTTTCCAAATCCAGTTTTTTCATTTCCGGATCCTGAAAATTCAAACGCAATGATTTTATATATGCATCAAATGCTTGATCGGCACAATTTTCTTCGCATAAATCTTTATATTTTTTCTTTTCGGCAGTTGATAATTCTTGATAAGTACGTCCATAATACCACCATGTTTTATAATCATCTTTGGTTTTAGGATGTTCTGCTGCTTTATTAATGCTTTTGTGGGCATCATCAAGAAATCCCTCCTTAAGCGCTGACCAACAATTCATTACCTCTCTGTTTTGAGCAGATAAGGCACTAACTGCAAATAATCCGATTAATAATATTCCAAGTCGTTTCATAATGTTCCTTTTATTTATTTTCAAATAACTGAATTTTCCATTTATTATTCAAAATCCTTGCCAAATTTAATTTTCTTCCGGAGAATCTGTTTCTTCTTCGCTTTGATTATTTAACGAATCAGTCGATTCATCCGTTGCATCATCTGTTTCAACAATTTCAGCATCAGTTGTTTCCTCTTCTTCCTCTGCCCCATTTTCTACATTGGTAACCGCAGCAATTTGGTCATCATCACGAAGATTAATTAATCGAACACCTTGTGTTGCTCTACCCATTACACGTAAATCAGATACCGCAATACGAATCATAATACCCTGTTTGGTGATAATCATAAGATGATCCATATCCGTAACGGCGTTAATTGCAATTAATTCACCGGTTTTTTCGGTAATATTAATGGTTTTAACACCTTTTCCGCCACGGTTTGTAATACGATAATCCTCTAAATCAGAGCGCTTTCCGTAACCGTTTTTAGAAACAACTAGGATGTTTTTCTCAGGATTAATGACAATCATGCCAATGGCTTCATCATCAGCTGTCAAAGAAATTCCTCTTACTCCTGTTGCTGTACGTCCAATCGGGCGGACGATATCATGTGGGAATCGAATTGCTTTACCATTTTTAGCGGCAATCACAATATTATGTACTCCTTCGCCCTCCACGTCTTCAATCAGACGTGCATTCAGCAGCATATCATCTTCACGAATAGTGATTGCATTAATTCCGTTTTGACGGGGACGTGAATATTCTCTTAAGCGGGTTTTCTTAATGACACCACGCTTGGTTGCCATCATAATGAAACGACTGTCAATGTATTCATCGTCTTTCAAGTCTTTTGCCCGAATGTATGCTTTAATTTCATCATCGGGTTCTATATTGATAAGATTCTGAATTGCTCGTCCCTGTGATGCTTTGGTTCCTTCGGGAAGTTCATACACTTTCAACCAGAAACATTTTCCTTTTGCTGTAAAGAAAATTAATGTATTATGCATAGTTGCCGTGAAAATTGACTCAATAAAATCTTTATCACGGAAATTTGATGCTCTAGAACCGACGCCTCCCCTGCCCTGTGTACGGAATTCAGTAAGTGGCGTGCGCTTAATATAGCCAAGGTGTGAAATGGTAATTACCATCTCATCATCGGCATAATAATCTTCAGGATTCATGTCTTCTGAGGCATAAATGATATCAGTACGACGTTCATCACCATATTTTTCTTTTAAAGCAACCAATTCATCACGAATAATTTGACGACGCAATGTTTCGTTAGAGAGAATTTCCTGGAAATATTTGATGTGTTCCATCAATTCAGCATGCTCTTCTTTTAATTTATTGGTTTCTAAAGCAGTCAAGCTACGCAGACGCATTTCAACGATTGCTTTTGCTTGCTCCAGGCTCAAATCAAAACGTTCCATAAGTCCCAGGCGGGCTTCATCAACATTTTTTGATTGTTTGATTATGGCAATCACTTCATCAATAAACTCAAGGGCTTTTATTAGGCCTTCAAGAATATGGGCACGTTTTTCAGCTTGTCTGAGTTCGTATTCAGTTCTGCGAATCAATACATCAATACGGTGATCAATAAAATGCATCAACAAATCCTGTAAATTCAGCATTTGTGGACGACCATTGACCAAAGCAATATTATTTACGGAGAATGAAGTTTGCAGTTGTGTGTATTTGAATAATTTATTCAACACGACATTGCTGACAGCATCTCGTTTTAAATCAATAACAATACGCATTCCACGACGGTCACTTTCATCATTGACATTTGAAATTCCGTCGATTTTTTTCTCATTAATTAAGTCAGCAATTTTAATAATCAATTCTGCTTTATTAACAAGGTATGGGATTTCGGTAACAATAATATGTTCACGACCGTTGTCAGTAATTTCAATATCTGTTTTTGATCGAACGACAATTCGACCACGTCCGGTTTCAAAGGCTTCTTTCACTCCTTCATAACCGTAAATAATTCCGCCGGTCGGAAAATCCGGAGCTTTAACGTACTGAATAAGCTCATCGATAGAAATATCTGGCTTGTCAATGGTTGCACAAAGCGCATCAACAACTTCGGTGAGATTATGCGGAGGCATATTTGTTGCCATTCCGACAGCAATCCCTGAGGTTCCGTTAACAAGCAATAATGGCACTACGGTCGGTAAAACCGTCGGCTCTTTTAATGTATCATCAAAGTTATATTGAAAATCAACGGTTTCTTTATCCAGATCTTTAAGCACTTCATTAGATAATTTCTGCAAACGTGCTTCTGTATAACGCATAGCTGCAGGACTATCACCATCTACGGAGCCAAAGTTTCCTTGTCCGTCAACCAACATATAACGCATTGACCAAGGTTGTGCCATTCGAACCATCGCAAAATAAACGGATGAATCGCCATGTGGGTGATATTTACCTAAAACTTCCCCGACAATACGAGCAGATTTCTTATATGATTTACTTCCAGTGATGCCAAGTTCTGACATTCCAAATAAAATCCTTCTGTGTACAGGTTTCAAACCATCCCGAACGTCTGGTAATGCACGTGAAACGATGACAGACATTGAATAATCAATGTAAGCTGATTTCATCTGATCGGTCACATTGACTGATAGAATTCTCGAATCTTTTCCTTCTTCACTCATTGTATTATTTTCCTTTTTTTTATCAAGGCACTAAATTACATATTATCTATCGAAATATCGTTTATTTGGGGCTTTATTTTCAACAGTTTTCTGTTTATAATTATGATTGTCATTTTGCAAATTTAGTTTAATTTTGAATTGCAAACGTTCCCGAAGATTTTTCACAACAAATTTGGAAGTTTTGGGTTATTTAATTACAAAATCAAGAGGTATGAGTATGAATATAAAACTCTCACAATGTGTCGTTGACGCGATAAATTACAGTAAAGAAGAAGCAATTCGGCTAAATAATGAATTCATTGGCCCGGATCATTTGCTTTTAGGATTATTGCGACAAGGTAAAGGAATTGCGATTAATTTGCTTCAAAATCTGAATATTGATCTTGAAGATTTAAAAAAACGGGTTGAAAGCCGCATTCGAAATTCGGATGTAGAAATTAAGTTGGAGGATGCCGATAAGTTAAAAATGCATGACAGCACACAACGGATTCAAAATTTCATGAATCTGGAGGCAAAACACATGCAAAGCGAAGAGGTGAATTCCGGACATATGCTTTTGGCATTATTACGGGTTGCCACTCCCCTTGCTCAAATTTTCAATGATTTGGATGTTGATTATGAATTGGTGAAGTTGAATCTTGAAATGGATACGCCAAGTGCCAGTATAGACGATACAGATGATACGGATTTTGAAGATGATGCTGCAAAATCTGCTCGTCCCTCCGGCGGGTCAAAAGCTCAGGGAGTCGGAAAATCCGGAGTAAAAAGCTCAGACACACCGGTATTGGACAATTTTGGCATTGATTTAACGAAAGCGGTGGAATCGGGAAAACTTGATCCGATTATTGGCAGAGAGCGTGAAATCGAACGTATTTCTCAAATTCTCAGCCGACGCAAGAAAAACAATCCTGTTTTAATCGGGGAACCCGGTGTTGGTAAATCTGCTATTGCAGAAGGTTTAGCGTCACGGATTATTGAGAAAAAAGTTTCTCATGTTTTGTATGATAAACGGGTTGTTACGCTTGATATGGCTTCGATTGTTGCGGGTACAAAATATCGTGGACAGTTTGAGGAGCGTATGAAAGCAATTTTGAATGAGTTGGCAAAATCAGATGAAATCATTTTGTTTATTGATGAGATTCACACAATTGTTGGTGCTGGTGGTGCTGCAGGTTCTTTGGATGCTGCAAATATGCTAAAACCATCCTTAGCTCGCGGTGAAATTCAATGTATCGGTGCGACAACATTGGATGAGTATCGTCAACACATTGAGAAAGATGCTGCCTTGGAACGTCGTTTCCAAAAGGTAATGGTAGAACCAACTACGGAAGAGCAAACTGTCAGTATTCTGGAAAACATCAAAGGGCGTTATGAAGATCATCATAACGTCATTTATACGGATGAAGCATTGAAAGCTTGCATTAAACTAACGATGCGCTACATCAGTGATAAACACCTGCCGGACAAGGCGATAGATGCAATGGATGAAGCCGGATCAAGGGTGCATATTGCCAAAGTTAATATCCCGCAAGAAATTATCGAGTTGGAAAGTGCACTTGAGAAAACAAAAGCTGAAAAACTTGCTGCTGTTGGGGAACAGAAGTTTGAAAAAGCAGCTTCTTTTCGGGATAATGAACGTGAACTGGAGCAGAAAATCGAGCAAGCCAAAATTAATTGGCATACCAATATGAAAGCGAATCGTGAATTAGTATCGGAAGACAATGTGGCTGAAGTTGTGGCTATGATGACTGGTGTTCCGGTTCAACGAATTGCACAAACCGAGGGTTCAAAATTGCTGAAAATGGGCGATGAATTGAAAACTCGTGTCGTTGGTCAGGATGAAGCGATTCAAAAAATTGTGCTTGCAATTCAGCGGAATCGTGCGGGTTTAAAAGATCCAAATCGTCCGATTGGAAGCTTTATATTCCTTGGTCCTACCGGTGTAGGAAAAACTCAGCTTGCAAAAGTTTTATCTGGTTTCTTGTTCGATTCGGATGATGCACTAATTCGTATTGACATGAGTGAGTATATGGAGAAATTTTCCGTGTCTCGCCTTGTTGGAGCGCCTCCTGGATATATCGGATACGAAGAAGGTGGCCAATTGACTGAAAAAGTACGTCGCAAGCCTTATTCTGTGGTGCTGCTTGATGAGATTGAAAAAGCGCATCCGGATGTATTCCATATTTTATTGCAATTAATGGATGAAGGTCGCTTGACAGACAGTCTCGGGCGTCGGATTGATTTTCGAAATACCATTGTAATTATGACATCGAATATCGGTAGTCGCGAATTGTCCGATTTTGGTCAGGGTGTTGGTTTTTCTACTGCTTCACGACAACGCGAGGCAAGCAAACACACTCAGGGCGTAATTAATAATGCGTTGAAGAAATCCTTTGCGCCGGAATTTTTAAATCGTGTTGATGATGTGATTTTGTTTAATTCCTTGAATGAAAAACATATTCAGAAAATTATTGACATTGAACTTGCTGGATTACTCAAACGGGTTAAAGAAATCGGATACACAATCCGCATCTCTCCTGCTGCGCGAAAATTTGTTGCAGAACGGGGCTTTGATGCAAAATTTGGTGCAAGACCACTTAAACGGGCGATTCAAAAATATTTGGAAAATCCGCTTGCTGAAGCAATTATTCGTTCAGATGTTAAAGACGGAAATACAATTAGCATTGGATACAATAAGAAATCCGGAATTCAATTTCGTATTTTGAAATAATTCCTGTTGGCAATTTAAATTGTTTAAAACTTTAGATAATTCAATAAGCGAAACAATAATGTTTCGCTTATTTTTGTTTTATATTGTATATCATTATTTCTAAACCATTAATACAACTATTATGAAAAATCGCACCTGGTTATGGATTGTTGGTCTCGTGGCACTCATTATGTCCATTTATATTATTATGACACTTGTCTTTCATAAAGGAAATGAAAGGCCGAATGTTTCAGAATTTAGTCCGTATATTTCAGGTTATACTTCCGGTGTAATCTCTAAATCATCAAGTTTTAAAGTGCAATTGTCAAACGATTTTGCAAAAACCTTGGGTGCAATAGATGAGCGTTCAACGGATTTATTTTCTATCGACCCAAAGGTAAGCGGAAAAACCGGTTGGATTGATTTCAGAACAGTGCAGTTTGTACCTGACGAGCCGTTAGAATCTGATAAGGAGTTTGTGATTGAGTTTAAACTGGTGGAGTTAGATAATGATTTAGACCGAAAATATCGGGTTTTTGAATACGATATAAAAACAAAACCTCAAAACTTCAGTATGGAAATTACTGAAATAAAAACAATTGACAAGCAGCATCTTGCGTGGCAGCAAGTAAAGGGTGTCGTCCGCACGGCAGATACTGAAGCGCTTGAAAATATTGAAAAACTAATTTGTGCCAATGTGAATAATAAAGATTTACCGGTACATTTTCAGCAAAAAGCGACAAATGAATTTCTGTTTATTGTAGATTCTGTCCCAAGAACAGAAAAAGCGGGTCAGTTGAGTTTAGAATATTCCGGTGATGCAATTGGAGTATCCAAATCAGGGGAAAGGAATATTCCAATTCCTTCGGTTAATGATTTCAATTTGATTGAAGCAAAAGTCATTCAACATCCCGAACAATATGTAAAATTGCAATTTTCTGACCCGATTCTTGAAAACCAGTATCTTGACGGTTTAATTCAAATTGAAGATGTCGGTGTTTTAAATTATGTCATTCAGGATAATATTATCCGTGTCTATCCGCCGGAGCGCCTTGAAGGAGAGCACAGCCTGAGCATAAATCCGGGAATTAAAAACTGCTTAGGGCATCGGTTTGAAAAATTAACACAAGAATTTCTGCGTTTCGAACAAATTCTACCGGCGGTTCGCTTGACAGGTAATGGAGTGATTATGCCAAAATCCGAAGGAAATCTGGTCCTCCCCTTTGAAGCAGTGAACTTAAAGGCGGTTGATGTCAGAATTACAAAGATTTTTGAAAACAATGTCATGCAGTTTCTTCAGGTAAACGATATGTCGGACAACAATGAAATGCGTCGTGTTGGGAAAGTCATTAAAAAGAAAACTGTAGCCCTGAATCAAACCGACGTCACCGACCTTTCGCAATGGAATCGCTTTACACTTGACCTTAATTCTCTAATTCAAACCGATCCCGGCGCAATTTATCGTGTTGACATCGGTTTCCGTAAAGCGCATGCATTATTTCCCTGTGATGATATTGATATGGATGCTGAAGACTTGACAAGTACTGTATCTACACAAGAAGAAAAAGCCTTTTGGGATGGTTTCGACAGTTATTATTACAATTATAATTGGGATGATTGGGAAAAACGTGATGATCCTTGCAGCGATGCGTATTACGGATTCAGACGGGCGGTTTCACGAAATGTATTTGCATCGAATATGGGAATCACGGCGAAAGAAGGAAATGACGGCTCTTTACTGGTTATTGTCACCGATTTAATTACTGCTGAGCCGCTAAAAGATATTCATGTGGATATTCATAACTATCAGCAACAGTTTGTAAACAGCAAACAGACAGACAAACAGGGGGTTGTAATTTTCGATGAAATCCCGGAAGATGAGTCAGTGAGTTTTATTGTTGCGGCAAATGGAGCAGATAAAGCATATCTTAAAGTCAATCATGGTAATACGCTTTCCGTGAGCGACTTTGATGTTTCAGGTGTGGATGTTTCTGATGGCTTAAAAGGATTTATTTACGGAGAACGTGGCGTGTGGCGCCCGGGTGATTCCATTTTTATCGGTTTTATTCTTGAGGATATTGAAAATCAGATTCCACTCGGACATCCAGTGATATATGAAGTATATAACTCACGTTCACAACGCATTGACAGACAAGTTCAAAATCTGAATGATTGGCATTTCCATAGTTTTGTTACAAAAACTGACGAGGATGCTCCTACTGGAAATTATTCTGCTCGCATTAGTGTTGGTGGTAAGACATTTTATAAAAATCTGCCGATAGAAACCATCAAACCTAATCGATTAAAAATTGATTTGCAATTGCAAAACGATGCACTTTTTACAGGAAAAGTAAATCCTACCAACATTTGGGTAAATTGGTTGCATGGCGCACCTGCTAAGGAATTAAAGACGACGGTTACTCTGTCACTGTATCCGATGAAAACTGAATTTGAAAATTTCGAATCATTTCATTTCGATGATATCACAAGAGGATTTGATTTCAACACATTAAACATTATTGATGCAAAAACAGATAATGAAGGGCACATTAAAAAAGATCTAAAATTAGATATTGGAAATGCTGCTCCGGGAAAACTCATGGCTAAGTTAACGACAAAAGCCTTTGAAAAAGGAGGAAATTTCAGCATTAGCGAAAAACAAGTTCCATTTCATCCATTTACCTCCTACGTCGGAATGAAACTTCCTGAATCTAACAGAACATATGGGAATTATTTGCCAACAGGAAAAAATCACAAAATTGATATTGCCTGCGTATCCCCGGAAGGGAAACAATTACAAGCATCGCATGACTTGCAGGTGGAATTAATAAAAGTTGACTGGAGTTGGTGGTACTATTCCTATGATTATTCATCAAATTATGCATCATCAGAGTATTATAATGTCATTAAAAAAGATAAAATTCAGGCAGTACAGGGAAAAGCTGATTGGGAATTTAAAATTAATCGGAATAATTGGGGCTACTATATCCTTAAAGTAACTGACTTAAACAGCGGACATGCTACTGCACAGCGAATTTACGCTGATTGGCCGGAGTATGCCGGTGTTGGCAGAAATCAATCTAAATCAGCCAGTATTTTGCAATTCAAAGCTGAAAAAGAGCGCTACGACATTAATGAACAAGTAAAACTGACTTTGCCCGGCTCTGAAGGCGGTCACGCATTTATCAGTATTGAAAACGGGAGTCGTGTTCTAGATTATTTTTGGTTAGAAACCGAAGCCGGCGATACTGAATTCACGTTCAATCTGACAGAAGAAATGGCGCCAAATGTTTATGTGCATGTCAGTTTAATACAGCCACATGAACAAACCGTTAATGACAGGCCAATTCGCATGTACGGGGTGATTCCGATTGAAGTTGTCAATAAGGACACCAAACTAAAGCCGGAAATCATTATGGATGATGAATTATTGGCTGAATCAGAAATTCGGATTGAAATTAAAGAAGCCAACAAGCAAGAAATGACTTATACCATAGCGATTGTGGACGAAGGCTTGTTGGATTTAACAAATTTTGAAACTCCAAATCCCTGGGATTATTTCTATGCCCGTGAAGCGCTTGGTGTTCGCACCTGGGATATGTTCGATTGGGTAATTGGTGCACATGGTGAAAAATTGGAACGTTTGCTAAGTATCGGTGGTGGCGGCAGTTTGAATAAAGAAGGTGCAAAAAATGCGAATCGCTTCACTCCTATGGTTCGTTATCTTGGTCCATTTCATATCAAAGGTGGAAAAAAAGCGGTGCATAAAATACAATTGCCCAAATATATTGGATCGGTTCGAACTATGGTTATTGCCGGAAACCGTGAAGGGGCTTATGGATCGGCAGAAAAAACATGCCCGGTTATTAAACCGTTGATGGTACTAGGAACCTTGCCACGAGTGCTTGGAACAGAGGAAGAAGTGACGCTTCCGGTTACGGTTTTTGCAATGAAAGATCACGTAAGAAATGTGAATGTTGAAATCCAAAGCAATGAATTATTTGACATAGTGGGTGAAAATAAACAAAGCGTACAATTTTCCCGTAATGGAGATAAAACCATAAATTTCAAATTAAAAACCAAAGCCGCTACCGGAATAGGGAAAGTTGATATCATCTCATCATCAGGAAATGAAAAGTCCAACTTTAGCATTGAAATTGATATCAGAAACCCAAATCCGGTTATGGTTGAAACCCTTGGAAAAACACTGGATGCAGGAACAAATTACACTTATGATTTTAATGCATTTGGAATTCCCGGTAGTAATAATTGCAAACTCGAAGTATATTCCATCCCTCCAATTAATTTGCATAAACGCATGAAATATCTTGAACGCTATCCGCATTCATGCCTTGAGCAGATGGTTTCTTCGGCTTTCCCGCACTTATATTTGGATAATTTAATGGAGCTTACTCCTACACAACAAGCTGATATTGAAAGTCGTATCAATTTTGCATTAAAACAAATGCGGAAATATCAAATGAGCAACGGCGGATTAAGTTATTGGCCGGGTGGTTCAAATGTCAATTTGTGGAGTACAAATTACGCCGGACATTTTCTACTGGAAGCTAAAGCGCAGGGATATGAAATTCCCGAAGTGGTTTTAAGTAATTGGCTGAAATATCAAAAAAATAAAGCCATGAAATGGACAGACGACGGGACTCGTTCTCAATTTATTCAGTCGTATCGTTTATATACATTAGCACTTGCCGGAAAACCGGTATTGAGCGCCATGAATCGCTTGTTGCAAGCGGAGAAACTTAGTGACGATGCTGCATGGAGACTTGCTGCTGCATACAAGCTAAGCGGTAAACAAAGAGTCGCAGAGCAACTCATTGACGGATTGCCTGTAAACGTGAATCCTTACTCTGAACTAAGCTTTACTTATGGCTCAGCATTAAGAGATGAAGCCATGATTTTGGAAACTTTCGTACTGCTTGATCGTAAAGCCGAGGCATTTGAGGTTTTAAGAAGCATGTCAAAAACGCTCGGATCTGACCAATGGCTGAGTACACAAACAACAGCTTATGCACTACTGGCAACGGGAATGTATTATGACCAATATGGCGTTAGCGATGAAATCAAAGTGAATTACCAACTTAACGGAAACACAAAACAAAGTGTTAGTACAAGCAGTGCTGTTTTAAGCATTTCAATGGCTGATATTGAAACTTCCGGGAATGTATTAAAGTTGGAAAACTTAACTGAATCAATGCTTTATACACGCATTGTACAGGAAGGAATTCCAAAAGCCGGCAGTGAAAATGCATCGCAAAATAAACTTGCAATCTCAGTAAATTTTTATGATTTAGACGGAAATGTAATTCAAACCAATCGAATTGAGCAAGGTACTGATTTTGTGTGTGTGGTGAAAATATCTCACCAAGGTTTTGAATCGTATTTTGATGAGCTTGCGCTGACACAGATTTTCCCTAGCGGTTGGGAAATTATCAATTCCAGAATGTACGCTACTGAATTCGGTGATAATTCCCCATCAGATTATCAGGATATTCGGGATGATCGAATTTATACGTATTTTGGTTTGTCCAAAGGCAAAACTTATACTTATCGGGTGATGCTGAACGCTTCATATGCCGGAAAGTATTATCTGCCTGCTTTTAATGTAGAAGCGATGTACGATAAATCAATTCATGCAAGGAATAAAGGAAAATGGGTGGAAGTTGTTCTTCCACAAGCTAATTAAAAAAAACGCCCGATGTTTGTCGGGCGTTTTTTATGCAATATAATTTAATAAACTAATCCTCGGGAGTCATAATAATTTGATAATAACTTGATTCCCCATTGATTGGCATGGAATAAGTTTTTCCGTCAAGTTCAACATAAAATGTATCAGAATCGTAATTTACTCTAACTTGATTATCCCACCCCGGATTCTCTTCTTGATCGTACAATAATACAACTGAGTACTGTGTATGTCCGAAATGCTCAGAAACGTCTGCTCCTGAAGCGCGATAACCATCTTCTCCCATAGCTAAATCTGGACCTGTGACGATTGCAGTTTGATCAGACTCAGAGTACATTGTAATTTCAGGTCTTTCTTCGGTTTCATTATAATATTTAACTGAACCTGAGATATAACCAGTTCCCCCGATACTGATACGCGCAACCAACAAATTTTCTTGTTTTCCTTCAAAATCAACCGTTTCAACAAAAGCACCATCACCAATATCTATGGTAACAACATCACCAGCAGGATTAACTTTTAAAACGGCATCGTCAGCATCTGTATAAGCGGCGACATCAATAGTTCGGTCAATTGTATGAATATTGTAAACATCCTGACCAGAAGTTATCGTTGAGGCATAATAAGCCGATTCAATCGTAAATCCTTCAGGGTCAGCTTCGGAAGAATATTTAATTGTGGTTTCTCCATCACCACTTAATGTACCGGGCGACATATTGGCTACATATCGCAAATCATTTTCTCCAATCCATAATCCTTGTGTCCCCGTGATTACATCCATGTAGGAGTTTTCTAAATCAACCGGATCCTTTTTACAGCCGGAAAATGCAATTAAAAATCCGGCAAAAATTACAATTACTACGCTTAATTTTTTCATGTGTTTATTGTGTTTAAGGTTAATATTTCAACATTTTGAGGTTTATTTGTAAGAATATTCAACTTCATTTCCAAAAATGATGCCAATCAATTAGATTGATTAATATTTTCAAAAAAACTAGTATTTTGGTGTTTTAATGGTAAAATAAATCGCTTTGTCAATCTATTATGACAAAGGTAGAAAAATAGATGCTTGGGCATAATTATTTTCGAAGTTTTTTGAAAGATTACCGAAAATCGTTTTAAACCGGAAAATCACGTAAGGATTCATGAATTCCTTTATGGATTTCATACCAAAAATCAAAAGCGGCTTGATGTTTATCATCCTCAAAGCGCTTTAACCACGCATTCAAGACTTCATCGCTTTGATCTTCTTCGTATTTCTTTTTAAAGAAAGTCATCACATAATCAATATTCCGTTCAGATTCCCAAAACACGGATGAATTACGGCTGTTTATTCGACTGGCTGTCAGGTCGATACTTTTGAGAAATCCGGCTTTATCACCGAACAAATTCTCTACAATATCAGGCATGATGTCTTCTGCCCAAGCTCTGTGGAAACGGCAAATTCCGAGATTATCTAAGATGAGCTCTTTTTTCATGCGCTCAGCGCTAAGTTGTCCAAGTTCGCGCGGCTCGAAAAACTTTCGTCCGTAATCGTTGTAATATTTTCCCATAATCCCCATTGGAGCAAGTACTCCGGGAGTCCAATATTGGTTCGGCACCATCCATCCCTGACGCGCAAATGCAGAATAAACGAACAAATCCAAAACTCGCTTTGATTTGCTTTTTGCAAGGCCTCTGGCAAATTTTCTAGCCCCGAGCAACAGGTCTATTTTTCTGTCATCACCCAACATTGCATCAATTAATGCAATTCCAAGATCAGCATTGTGCATGGATGTTTCTTCCAAATCAAAATGATTCACATCCCAGTTGGGTTTGCTTTTAATTCCGAGTTCTTCCGGTTCAATAAGGCCTTCATCCATACAATCCATCAGCCATGCAAGCACACCTCCAAGCGAAATTGCATCAAAACCCATGCTATCTGCTTTCCCGTTGAGTTTTTCCGCTGCCCGTTGGTCAAAAATTCCGCATAAGGGACCCATTGTTTGGTAAGGTTCATAATCTTTTTTGAATTCGTCTTTCATTTTTTTACAAACAGCAACACAAGGCTCCCCGCAGTTTTTCTGCATTTTTGGCAAGATTGTTTCCTCATTAAATTGCTTTAAATAATGATTAATAACGAATTTTTTATGCAGCTCTACCCGATAAGGCGTATCCCAATATATGCTTCGATAATTGAAGGCTGTCATGTATTCCGCATTGTTTGCGAAATTCACACCGAAAGTTCCTCCCGTATTGAAATTCGGATCGTAACGATACTTTTTGGTTGCTTCTAAGTCTTTAGCAGCTAGCTTTTTATCATATCTGTCTTTAAACCATTCATCAGCAACTTTTCTGTCACGGAAATCCTCATCAACGAAAGTTCCGCCATAAATTACAGCGACAATCCCGTGTTCTTGCAATAATTTGCTTCCCAAACCACCTCGTCCTGCCCATGTATCAACCGGAGTGATTTTATTCTTTTTAATTGGAGCTGAGCAAATTGCGCCGAAGTCGCTGTACATTGCAGCCGGTCCGACAGCAAGAATTCGCGGTGAGTTCGTGTACTTTTCACCAAAAAGTTCAAAAGTATGTTCCATCATTGCATAAACACCACCCCTGCCCTTTTCCCAGATATCTTCGGCATCAACGGGAACAAGTTCCACCTGAATTTCTTCACCATGAATACGATTTAGATACAAGACAGACAGTCTATCTGATTTTCCTTTTATGGATAAAAGATTAATTCCCAAGTTGTCAAAAACCAAACCTGCACCGCCCATGCTGGAAATGTAAAACCCATGCCAATTCGGGCTAATTCCCGTAAAAATCATACGATTAGATCCCGGAAAGATTGATCCGGCAAGTAATCCGGTACCGAAATTCAAGCTATTGTGCTTATAAGCAAGGTGTATGCCTAAATCAACAGGACCCCAAAATTTCCCGATATCGTATCGTAAACTTTTATAAAAGCCTGTGGAGGCATCGATCATCAGTGTTTTTAATTGTGATTTCAGCATAAAATATGTATTTATTCACGTAAAGATAATTATTTCGATGAAGAATGAAAATCCGATTTGATGCATTCCGAAGGTAAAATTGTGAAAAACATTAATTTCTACGATAAAATCCGTATTTTTGGACAAATTATGTTTCATGAAAACAGGCTTATTTTTTGGCACTTTTAACCCTATCCATCACGGACATTTGATGCTTGCTAACTATATGCATCAATTTACTGATTTGGATGAAATCTGGTTTGTAATCACGCCTCAGAGTCCGTTTAAAAAGCGGGAAAACTTGCTTGATAATCGTGACAGACAACATTTGGTGAATCTTGCTATTAAAGACCAATATGATTTTAAAGTATCAGATATTGAATTTAATTTGCCGAAACCAAATTATACGGTTCATACCTTGATCCATTTGCACGAGAAATTTCCAAAACGGGAATTTGTTTTAATTATGGGAGGCGATAATTTAACGCACTTGCATAAATGGTACAATGTTGAGCAAATCCTTGAGAATCATAAAACTTATGTTTATCGCAGACCCGGTTCTGACATTCCGGAGCGCTGGAAAGACAGCATCAACAAAGGCATTATTCAGATTTTTGATGCTCCTCAATTGGATATTTCTGCATCATTTATCCGTAAATCGATACAAAATCAAAAAAATATTCGTTATTTTATACCGGATGCTGTTTATCAATACATTAAAGAAATGCATTTTTATGAAAACTAGGATCGTTTATTTATTCATATTGCTGTCAGGAATCCTGTTTTTAACAGGCTGTGGACAAACCGATGAAGACATTCGTATGGAAGATGAAATCATTGGATATTGGTATGCTTTAGATTCCAATGGAGATTTTGAAGTAAACATTCCTGAGTATTCATTTAGTGAAAACGACGAAGGGTTTACAACGCTTTACGGATCAACCAACGATATGCATTGGGAAATAAAGGGAGGACAGCTCAAAGTGTATTATGATAAAGCACCTGATTATATTATCGGCTACGATAAATACAACAGTCGCTCGCTGTTTCAAATTCATAAGTTAGAGGGTGATTATTTGAAAGTCACTCAGTATTATAATGACGGATTTCAATCGGAATTGGAATTTTACAAGAATATTGACTGATTAGGTGATGCTTGAACAGAAGCTGATGTAATCTTTTGCTGCAAAATAAGGAGTGCGAAGCCGGCTATATTTTACTTTTTACTTTCTTACTTTCAACTCAATTTGCCAAGTTTTTTGAAGGATTACCCCCGCAAATACTTACAAACGCTTTTTCCTTATAAAGAAAGGATGTATCTTGTATATTGTGAACCAATTTAATATCAACAATTAACAAACTGTCATTACAATTTGTGATTGATTTTTTGAATAAATATGGTACTTCTCTTTTTTTATAAATTACAATAGCATTTTGCTTTGTTTGTTTTGATAGAGTTACACTGATAAGTGTTTTAAACAAATCTGGTTTCGCATAATTAATTAATGCTGAAAAATTATCTCCAATATTAAATTCCTCTTTACTTTTAATAACACTCATAATTGGATCTCCTTGCAATTTACTAATAGTACTATCTATATTGTAATATACTTTAAACGCTACTTTCCCTTTACGATTTGGATCATAATATAGATAATTTTTGATTGCACCATTTTCATAGTACATTCTCCCTTCATTAATTAATTCTCCTTTTTTATATTCAAATACATATTCTAATTTGCCATTATCATAATACTTAATAATATTTCCTGATAAAGTATCATTATTATATTCTTGAGTCCAGTTTAATTTGCCATTTTTATAGTAGCTTTTTTCTATTCCATTTTTAAGTCCATTTTTATATGCTGTTATAGTTTTAATATTCCCATTAGGATAATATGCCTTCATATAACCATTTATTAGAGTATCACCATCAAGTATTGTATATCCATACTCCTTATAAAGTAACTTTTCTCCGTCGATTTTTACATATTCTTTAATAATTGATTCTTCAGGGTCATTAATACACGATAAAATCAAAACGGATAATAATAAAAATATAATTTTATTCATAATAGACTTAATTGTTTATTTCATGAGATTCAATATTTTTATATCTTTCTTTATCTTTTTGTGTTGGATGATCTTCAATTTTCCTACTCCTAAAACAGTCTTTTCCGCCTATATTAGGTGACTCCGTAGTGTGAGTGTCAATTTCTATAACACGCAGTTGTCCATCTTGCATAAGACCATCATTTGGATCAAATATTCCATTTTCACCTAAATGTACACATCCTTCGCCTTCAATTTTACCTTCGTCTCCTTCTCTATAATCAGCATGATAATAAACAGCTCCAGTTTTTTCATTTTGAAACCAGTCATCACTATTAGGATCTACATAAAATATTGGATTATTGCCAAACGTAGCATAAGAACTTTCCCATGGCTTATCCACCGGATCCACATTCCGCCGCCTCCCAATGCGTGTATCATACTCCCAAAATGCTGCGGTATAGTGGCTTCCCTCTTGTCCGGTGATTTCAGGGTCTTTCTCCATACCGTTGAAGCCAAAACGGCAGGCCTGCGGTTGCTCCGGTTCCAGTTGGTAACTAAATGGACAATATGAAGTGGATGTTGCAATCATAGGGCTAAAATAAGCAATAATTTTCAGAAAAACGAGCGTGCGGAATTTCTTTTCAAGGTCTCGCTAAGCGATGGATTTGCGTAGGAAAGTCGAGGCTTTGAGTTAAGAAATTTAACGCGCAGAAGAAAAGCCACGAATAATTCAGCAACCGGCGAAAGTTCGGGACTTCACGTTTATCAGCGTTTCAGCTTTATAACTTTTTACTTTCTGACTTTTAACTGTGCTTTACTCTGCCAACTTTTTTGAAGTGTTACCAAATATCCTTAAATAAAAACAACTTAAAATACCACACAAAGCTTACAATAAAAAACAACACTGAATATAAAATATCTATAATAGAAATTTGTTCATGTATTAGCGATCTAATTATGTTTCCTATTAGATGTAAATCTTTGTTCATATACTTTCTAGACAATGCGTTTGCCAAAATTGTAGATAAAAGCGATATTGGAATAAATATAATACTATAAAGAACATTATTATCAACTATACCGTTACTTAAGAAAATTACTTCTAAAAACAAAAGTAATACAAAGAATAGTAATATTAAATTCTTTCGACTTTTAAGTTTCCCAGAAACACTATAGGAAAAAATAAAATTCACTGTAATAAAGGATGTTACCAATAAAACATCTGAAATATCACCGCTATTTTTTAACCAGTAATAGAGCAGTATACAAATATATAACATAGCAGCCCCCATTATAAGGCTTTGCTCATTTCTTTTCGTCTTTGTTTTCATCATATTCTTTTACACCTTCAACTGCCTCTTCAGTAATAATAACCACTGCATTTAAAACATCCCAAATACTCAGCACGCTTGTTTTTAAGGATTTCGTGATTTATGCGATCTCCAATATGCCAATAAAGCATGGTTAATTCAGAGTTTACAACTTTAGCTAAATTTGATTTTGTCCGTTCAATCAGAGAACAAATATCCTTGTAAATAGAACTGTCAATAATTTTCAAGCTCAAAACATTAGTTTTTATCAATCACAGGACTAAGTTAATCAATTATTTTCAGAAAAACGAGCGGGCGAGCGTGAGAACAGCTTTCTCTTTTACTATCTTTCTTTTCAACCAAAAAAGAAAGAAACAAAGAAATTTCCGTCGATAGCCGGACAGGCTTCCGCTGCATTCTGCTTTTCTGTGGAACCTCAAA
>JAQIBY010000002.1 GCA_027858835.1 Bacteroidales bacterium
ACTTATGACATCACCGTAGGAACTTGTTCCGCCAGCGATAACATCACGATTCATGTTGATGCCATGCCGGATGCAACAATTACACCCGCCGGCCCATATTGTGTCAGCGATGCAGCCGTGATTTTAACAGCTGCTGATGCAGGAGGAACATGGAGTGGAACCGGAATCTCCAATGCAACAACTGGAGAATTTGATCCGTCCGTAGCAGGTGCCGGTTCACATGTTATTACCTATGATATTACCAACGGCGTATGTACCGATACCGATAATATCACCATTGATGTGGATGATATGCCCGACCCGAGCATCACACCACAAACTGACCTTTGTGAAAATGAAGCAGCCGTTACGCTCGTTGCAGTCGATGCAGGCGGAACTTGGTCAGGCACTGGAGTTTCTGGAAATAGCTTTGATCCATCCATTGCAGGCGCAGGTGATTTTGTTGTGACTTATGACATTACGAATGGAACCTGTTCCGATAGTGATAACATCACGATTCATGTAGATGCCATGCCCGATGCAAGCATTACACCCGCCGGACCATATTGTATCAGCGATGCAGCCGTGATTTTGACAGCTGCTGATGCAGGAGGAACATGGAGTGGTAATGGTATAACTGGAAATAGTTTTAGTCCATCCTCTGCTGGAGCTGGTGATCATGTTGTAACTTATGATATCATGAGTGGAACATGTAGTGATAGTGATAATATTGTAATTCATGTTGATGCGATGCCCGATGCGAGCATCACGCCACAAGCGGATTTCTGTGTTAATGATGCGAATGTAATTTTGACTGCAGTTAATTCCGGAGGCAGCTGGTCAGGTACAGGGATAGTAAATTCAACATTAGGAGAGTTTTCTCCTTCGACTGCTGGTTCTGGAAGTCATACAATAAGTTATGAGATTAGTAATGGTGAGTGTACAGATATTTCAGCCATTACTATTCAGGTTTATGATTTGCCGGATATTTCTATTGACATCGTTCAAAATCCTTTATGTCATAATGAATCTACCGGAATGATTCAAGTTTCAAGTCCGGGATCAATAAGTGCTAGTTATGATTGGGGATCTTTAGGGACCGGTTCTGTTGTTACAAACCTCAGTGCTAATACTTATACAGTCGTTGTAACTGATAATGGATGTGCTAATTCTGAGACCATTACATTAACAAATCCTGATGAATTGACTGCTAGTATTATAGATGTTGAACACGTTACTTGTCATTCTTACACTGATGGACAGGCTGTTGTGGTTGCTTCTGGAGGAGTTGGAACATATGATTATTTGTGGAGTAATAATGTGACATTGCCAGTTAATACAAATGTAGTGGCTGATGATTATCAAGTCATTGTTACTGATGATAATGAATGTGAGGTTGTTGCCAGTGTCAGTATTACAGAACCGGAGCCACTTGTATTAACTGAGAATATTACACCAATTATTTGTGGACATGCTCCCGGTTCATGTGGTGTTAGTGTGAGTGGTGGTAACGGCGGATATATTTATGATTGGCAGGGGCATTCCGGTACTGGGCCAAACATTAGTGGATTATCTCAGGGTATGTACACTGTTGATGTTGCTGATGCTGAGGGTTGTAATGCACAAACCAGTATGTTTGTTCCAGTTAACGGGTCATTAAATGTTATTATGTCCGAGGATCAACCAATAACTTGTTTTGGTGAGTCGAATGCAATTTTAAGTGTTACTGCACCAGGTGGTATGAATCCATTAGCTTATCAATGGAATATTGGATTGACCAGTCATCGAATTGAGAATTTAAGTAGTGGTATTTATTCAGTTATTGTAACTGATTCTTTAGGTTGTACTGGAAGTGAGTCACATCAAGTTACAGAGCCATTGCCGATAAATCTTGATTTTGCGACGGAAAATGTTCGTTGTCATGGTGAAGATAACGGTCAGGCAATTGTAATGGCTTCAGGTGGCACAGGACCTTACAGTATGTATTGGCCGAATCATGGTGTTGGTGATACTTTAAATCAACTATCAGCCGGTTATTACACAGTTGTTGTGTCTGATGTTCATAGTTGTGAAGCAATTGATAGTGTATTTATTATCGAGCCAGAAAGTGCTGTGGGTATTGACTTGTTATCCAGAAATATAAGTTGTTATGGAATGAATAATGGACAAATTGCAGCCTCAGGAGTTGGAGGTACGTCCCCATATTCATATGAGTGGAGTTTTGGAGAAGATACAAGTGAAATGCCTGAAATTAGTAATTTACAGGAAGGTTTTTATTCCCTTGTTGTTTCGGATAATCGCGGTTGTATTGTGGATACTTTAGTGGTAATTTCAGAACCTGCACCTATTATGCTTGATTATTCAACAGTTAATCCGAGTTGTATTGGAAATAATGATGGAAGTATTGACATGGCTGTTGTAGGTGGAGTTGAACCATATACTTTTATGTGGGATAATGCCACGGGTAATTTGCAGTTTATTGATGGATTGTATGAAGGAAATTATTTCATAACAATTCAGGATGCAAATGATTGTGTTTATGAGATGGAAACCATTACTTTGATGGACACACCTGAAGAGTGCTTGAGAATTCCGAATGCTTTCACACCTAATGGTGATGTTAATAATGATACTTGGATTATTGAGAATATTGAAATGTTCCCGAATGCAATTGTCCAGGTCTTTAATCGTTGGGGACAGGTTGTTTTTGAAGGAAAACATGGTGTTGAACCATGGGATGGTAAAGATTTGAGAGGAAATCTTGTGCCGACTGCTTCATATATTTACATTATTCATTTGTATAATGGCATGAAGCCGAAAACCGGCACAGTAACGGTTGTTTACTAATCTAACTGACCATTGTAAAAAAGCCCCGGAGTTTTGAAAATCCCGGGGCTTTTTGAATGTTATTATATCGCTAATCTATTTTTTTTGAAATATTTTAGACTATTTGTTTTTAACAATCTGTTTCCTTATTGTTTCTTTTGTTGTCTGAAATTCAATAAAATAAACACCATTTGAATAATCAGAAAAATTAATTTGCCGACTATTTGCATCAAATGATTTGATTGCTTTTCCTTCAGATGAATAAAGTGTTATTTTTATAAAGCTGAGCTTTGAATCAATCATTAAAACATCTTTTACCGGATTTGGAAAAACATTGAGTTGTTCTGAAACATCCATAGCTAAATCTGTGATGATAATATCAACAGAACCATTCATGTCTGTGTTGCAATCAGCGATGTCGTTTACAGCTGAGGCTGTGTAAATCCCCGGTTCGGAGAAGAGGCCAAAGGATAGTTGATCGCCTGTACCTGCGGCTGATGCAACTTCTCCATCCATATCATGAGATAAATAATACGTTACGTCAATTTCGCTGTCAGCAAGCAGTATTTCAGAATCTGCTCCTTCTTCAATTTCTCCTCCTCCAATTAAATCAAATGCTGCTGGCAGAGGATATACAGTAAGGCTTATCTCGTCCATAGCACTGCATGTTCCATAACTAACGGTTACACTATAGGTGTTAGTTTCGTTCACAGAAATTGTTTCTGAATCATCTCCGGTTGACCAAAGGTAGGTATAATCGGCGCTTGTGTTAGGATTTAAAAGCACAGGTGTTTCATCTTCACAAACTACCATTGTCTCAGCATCGAAATTTGGATTTGGTGCGGGAAGAATATTGATTGCAATCTCATCTGTTGCAGTACAGCCGTTTGCATTTTCAACAATCACGCTGTAATTTCCGCTTGAATTAACTTCGAGTGTTTGGCTGTTGCCGGATGGTGTCCAAGCATATGATGTCATTCCAGCGCCAGCATCCAAAGTAATTGGTGTTTCAGTATCACAAGCTTCGACATCTGCGCCAAGCTCAACCGTTGGAGCTGTTAAATGGCTGACTTCCATTTGATCTGTTGCTGTACATCCGTTTGTATCTGTAATTGTAACCGCATAAATTCCTTCATCAGAAACACTGATGTTTTGAGTGCCTCCCGTTGGTGACCAGTTGTAGTCAGACATTCCGGCGCCGGCATCTAAACTTGCAATTTCGCCCAGACATAATTCAATATCCCCACCTAAATTTACACTAGGATTTGCATGTACTTCAACTAAGTCAGTTGCTGTGTAAGTGTTATTTCCAAGTGTATTAGTTGCCGTTAATGCTACAGTGTAAGTTCCAGAAGATGAATAAGTATATGATGGGTGTTGTTCGATTGATGTATTGCCGTCTCCAAATTCCCAAAGCCAGGAATCCGGATTACAGAGCGATTCATCTGTGAATTGTACATTTAGATTTTCACATGCCTCTGTTTGGTCTGCAGAAAAACTGGCAACAGGAGGCGCAGGACATAGCTCTAATTCAATTACATAAGCTGTATTAAAACCACCAGTGAAAACATCATCAAGGTTGTTCCAACTGCTTCCGTAGTAAGTGTAAGCCGTTGGGCTGTATGGACTTGTGTCTCCTCTGTCCTGAGCCATATAAACGGCAAAAGTGTCTTGTGGAGTTTCATAATAGATTTCATAACCGACAAAGAAAGTTTCAGGAACAATCACCGAGCTTGAAAGTTCTACCGTATTGTATGAGCCTTCTGTGAAATCAGCAATGTTTTTGTTTTCGCTATGAATTTCGGTTCCGGGGAGTCCGCCGTTGTTATCCCAAACTTTAATGGTTATAATTGGATTTGACGAGGCGGAATATGCTTTAGCAACCCCGAAAGTAATTTCGTTGAGCGAATTTAAGGCAGGATTTTCAAAGCGCTCTGCAAATTTCATGAAGTTATAACCATTATGTCCAGAAATGTAGCCATCGGTTGCAGTATAATATACAATATTATCATCAGCATGTACATTACTCATGCTTTCACAAGTAATTGGTGCGCTTACCACGGTGATGTATTCAGTTTTAGTGATTGTATTTGAACCCAAAGCATTTTCTGCGGTTAGAGTAACATCATAAGTTCCAACAGTTGACCATGTAGCGCTTGGATGTTGGTCGTTGCTATTGGTTACATCAGCATCTTCAAATGTCCATGTCCAAGTATCTGGTACACCGGTACTTATATCAGTAAATTGAACTTCACTACCGATAACAACGGTTTGTGGATTTCCATTAAAGTCAGCGACTGGAGCTGCAACTGCCACATCAGTAGCATAAGCTTTAATGCATAAGTCAAAATCGTCTCCTGTGCTTCCACCTAATTCGTCCCATGAACTTCCATTGGTACTTAACCAACATTTCCCGGTTTCAAAAGTAGCTGCTGATGAATAGTCTGGATATGCATATTCAACAGGTACAGGATAAGCACTTGAATTATAATATCTGATTTGTACATAAAAATCATCTCCTGAGCCAAGGTTAAGATTACTTGAAAAATCAAAGCTATAATATCCTGGATATTCACAATATTGATTTGTAATGCTCCCTAATTGGGTACTAAGGCTTGTTCCATCAAAATCATCATACACGGTAATATCAACATTAGAGTTTCCTGTTGTAATAAAACTTCCAACAGATTCCAGAACTTGGTCTGCTGAAGCTGTAAATTTTATCAACGCATAATCATCGCCTCCGTCATCATAACCATATGATGCGCACCAGCCTAATTCATCGTATCCATAAACATCCGATTCATTATTATATTCTGTTGTGCTTGGGAAATATGCTACAGTTGTTAGGGTTTTTGTGTCTTCGTATGAGATATAAAAATATCCGGATTCTCCCCATGATGGGCCCCAAGAGTTTCTGATAATCCATGCTCCAGGTGCAGAAGGTGTTGCATTATTACCTGTTACTACTTTGTCATCATCCCAACCAACTAAGAGCACTCCATGGTTTGTACTTTCTGTGCCATCATAATAATAGGTGTTGTCTGAGTAGTTCATGTAATCACCTTCGAAACGCATATTTACATAAATTGCTCCTTGGTCAAGTACTGTTTGTTTAATGACATTTGCGTTATAACCGGCATCATTAATACCCGGAAGGTATCTGGCTTGATTAATATATGCAGTTGGTGTTAATCCCGTGACACAATTTGGATTGTTTGGTAAAGTGTAAGGGTCATCGCTTTCGTCAATAGGTCCTGATTGTCTGGCAAGATAGGCCATGGCAATTTCATAGTTCCCTCCATCTGAAGGCAACCAATCAAAACCATGGCAGGTCACCATATTTTGTTCAGAAAGGTCTTCCTGACTAAGTCCGTTTTTCAACCAATACGATTCGACAGCACCGTATGTAGCAAAAGCCCAGCAGGCTCCTTCAAGTCCCTGATCTCTCACCGGAGAGAGCCAATTTCCGCCATTAATATCACGCAAGTCATAGCTTGATCCTAATTTTGCCGCATCAATATTTGTTGGAGAGTGAGGGTCAAAAAACTTCATTGTTGGTGATGGGTTTTCTCCAAGTGGATAACCGTCCGAAGTAAATCGGCTAGTTTCTTCGCTTGATTGATGAGCAGTAAAATCCGGATTTACCGGTGCTAGTTGTGCTTGATTTTGTGCGAGACTGAAAAATGGAATCAGAAACACAATTACAAATAATAATTTTAATGTTTTCATGGCTTGTTTTTTTTGTAAAGATAAAGTAAAATGGAAAAAGGAAGCTTTATCTCTGCCATTTTTGGCTAAAAAAAAACGAGTCAAAATAAAATGACTCGTTTTTCAGTAAATTATAGTATGTAATTATTTGAGATTAAACTTTTTGATAAAGTCAGTAAGAATGCCGTCAAGATTCGGCAAACCAATTTCTTGAAGATCATAATACACGCGTGTGTTTGGCTTTTTGATATCGATAATACGATTCAAATCAATTGGTGTACCAATAATTACAGAGTCACAATCAGTTGTATTGATTGTAGTTTCAAGGTCTTTCAATTGCTGTGCGCTATATCCCATTGCCGGAAGTAGAGTTCCGATATTTGGATAAATTTTGAAAGTTTCAGCCAATTTTCCTACTGCAAATGGACGTGGGTCAACTAATTCAGCACAACCGAATTTTTGGGCAGCAACTGTGCCGGCACCAATTTTCATTTCTCCGTGCGTAAGGGTTGGACCGTCTTCAACAACGAGTACACGTTTCCCTTTAATGATACTAGGATCATCAACTTTAATTGGAGATGCGCCATCAATAACATCAGCATTTGGATTAACTTTTGCGATGCTTTCACGTACAGTTTGGATGCCTTCAGGTGAAGCAGAATCCATTTTATTAATTACGATTGCATCAGCAATACGCATGTTTACTTCTCCGGGATAATAAGATAATTCATGTCCTGGGCGATGTGGATCTGCCACAGTAATGGTGAGGTCTGATTTGTAGAATGGGAAATCATTGTTACCACCATCCCAAAGAATTACATCACATCCGTCAGGATCTTTTTCTGCTTCGCGAACAATTGCTTCATAATCAACACCGGCATAAATCACGTTTCCGCGGACAACATGTGGTTCATACTCTTCCATTTCTTCCACAGTACATTTGTGTTTCTCAAGGTCAGAAACATCTGCAAAACGCTGAACTTTTTGTGCGTTAAGGTCTCCATAAGGCATTGGGTGACGTATAGCGACAACTTTCAGGCCTTTTCCCATCAAATATTCAATGACTTTACGGCTGGTTTGTGATTTTCCACATCCTGTACGGGTTGCTACTACGGCTACTACCGGTTTCGTGGATTTAACCATAGTTTCTCCCGGACCTAATAACATAAAGTTTGCTCCTGCAGCATTAACACGAGCACTCATGTTCATAACACGGTTGTAAGGGACATCGCTATATGCGAATACACAATCCTCTGCATTGTGTTCTTTAATCAGTTTTTCGAGATCATCTTCAACAAAAATCGGAATTCCTTCCGGGTAAAGGTCTCCTGCCAATTCTTTCGGGTATTTTCTTCCATCAATATCAGGAATTTGAGCAGCGGTAAAAGCAACGACATTATATGCCTCGTTACCTCTGAAAAAAGTGTTGAAGTTGTGGAAATCTCTTCCAGCAGCTCCAATGATAATTACATTTCTCTTTGCCATAACAAAGTTTTTATTTAGTTAAACAATAGGTTTGCTTGTGTGTTTCACAAAGTTAAAATTAATAACGGATTTTATCATGAACAGATATTGAATTTCCCAAATATTTGAATTTCAATTTTGTTTAAATTGGATTGCGATTAGAAACTAAGTCAAGTAATCAGGAGGATACAGAGAAATTATGTTAAATAACACAAACTCTTAACCAATGCTTTTCATGAATTTGTCCTTGTCGATTACAAATCGCTCGTGAAAGCCTTCTCCAATTTTACCGGCTTCATCCCAGGCTGTTACTTTAAAGCTAAGCCGTTTTCTGTCCACCTCAATGAGTTCGGATTCGCAAGTGACCTTCATTCCTTTGGATGTAGCTTTAATGTGAGAAATGTTAACTTTTATTCCAACAGTACTTTCTTTATTATCTAGATATTCAGCGACGGATTCCAGACATGTTTTCTCCATTAGAGCTATCATTGCGGGAGTTGCCAGAACTTCAACCAGTCCGCTTCCATAAGCTGCTGCTGTATCTTTTTCTTCGACAATTTGTTCTGTTTTTCCTTTGATGCCAGGTTCTATTATCATAACTATGCCTTTTAAAATTTCATATTGATGCTTTGTTTAACATCAGGATGTAAACTTAATGCAACTGGGCTAATTGCCGGAATTGCTTTAAGAATGCGTTTTTGTTTGTCTGTCAAATTTAACATGCTGAAATCAAAATCGATTTGAATTTCAGCTACGCGTCTCGGGTTTTCACTCATTATCTTTGTCATTTCAGCACGAGCGCCATCTAAAGAAAAGCCTTCATCTTTTGCTTTGATTCCCATAATCGTCATAATGCAATTTGCGAGAGAGGTTGACATTAGATCTGTGGGTGAAAATGCCTCTCCTTTTCCGCGATTATCAATCGGAGCATCAGTAATCATTGTGTTTCCTGAACGGACATGTGTGTTATGCGTCCGTAAATCGCCTATGTATTCAATTTTTGTTGTTGTCATAATTATCAAGTTTATTAAAAAACAGTTTGCCTAATAATATGTTGTGTGAATCTAATAAAAAGTCATGTAAATTCTGACAAAAACCTTGTTTTTGTTGTGGTAAACACTTACTTTTACTCGCAAATTAAGTCGTAAACCACAAAAAACTAAATTTATGAAAAGAATTTTATCATTATTAATGATTGCCGGACTTTTTGTACCACAAATGATGGCACAAAATGATTGTACAACGCCTGATGAAATTACATCCCTACCGTATAGTGCAACGGGATTGACAACAGAAGGTACACTTGATGATTATGGCCCTGATGATGCCTGCTCAAGTGTCGCAATGGAAAATGAGGATTATGTTTTTTCATTTACTCCTGCTACTGATGTGACGGTTAATTTGAGTTTGATGAATACAGAAGTTGTAACTGATGCTCCTTTGGCACTTGGGGCCACCATCGGACTGTTTGTGTTAGATGGAGATCCGACTGACCCACTAACAAATTGTGTTGCAACTGTGGATGATCAAACAGCAGATCCTGAAATTGATATGCTCAGTTTGACATCCGGAACTACCTATTACATTATTATTTCCTCTTCTGATGAAGATAACATTTTTCAAACTTACCCAACTACGGTAAATTTTGATATTCAAATTACAGAAATTCTTGGCGATGATGCCGGAGTTTTGTTAGTTCAGTCAATTGACTCTGATTGTGATATGACAGATGTTGAAGTGACTTGTACCATTAAAAACTATGGAATTAACGAAATCACAAGCCTTGATGTTGCATTTTCTGTTGATGGAGGTACTGAAGTCGTGGAAACTTACACCGGTAGTATTTTGTATGGAACTACCGTTGAGTTTACGTTTTCAACAATGGCAGATGTGAGTGGAGTAGGAACTCATGAAATTCAAGTATATACTTTGTTAATAGGTGATGAAACGCCAACAAATGATATGGAGACTACTCAGGTTATGAATTTGCCTGTTATTTCAACATTATCTTATGTTCAAGGCTTTGAAGTAGGTCCTTATTTCTGGACATTTTCAGAAGAATCTTCTTGGGAAATTGGTGAGCCGAATGACACTATAGTTATTAATGTTGCTGCTGAAGGCACACAGATTTTAGCAACCAATCCTGATGGAAATGCGATGACAAGTGAAAGCTCAACAGTTATGACTCCTTGCTTTGATTTTTCCTCTAGTAATGGAATTGAAGTGAGTTTTGCGCTGTGGCACGAACTTGGATTAGTTGGTGCCAGTGCGACTTTTGAATATACCATTAATGGTGGATCAAGTTGGGTAACTATTGATGATTCTTGGACAGGTAGTAGCGAAACCTGGCTAAGTATGGAGTATGAAATACCTGAATTGGCAGGTGAAGCAAGTTGTAGATTCCGATTTACTTATGAGGGTGGTTTCCTGCTTGCTGAAGGTTATGCCATTGATTTCTTTGAAATTAATGAATTGCCTGCCGTTGAATTGGCTGTTTCAGAAATTATAGCCCCGATAAGCTCTTGCACATTGACAGATAGCGAAATTATTAAAATTAATTTGCTGAATCTTGGAGTCGCTGACCAAACCGGCTTTGACTTGTCATATTCAATTGATGGCGGAAATACGTGGGAAACGGAAGTTTATTCTGACAATCTTGTTGCCGGTAGTGAAGAGATGTTCGCATTTACAACAACTGCGGATTTTGCTTTAATTGGAGAATATGAACTGACTTGTGTCGTTTCTATTGCAGGTGACGAGCTTACTGAAAACGATACCATGACAAAAATGATTTATCATGGAGATATTTATTCAGATTTTCCTTATGCTGAAAGCTTTGAAAGCGGAAATGCAGAATGGTCTGCCGGTGGTGAAGATTTTTCCATGGAGTTAGCAGAACCAAATGCAGCAATAATTAATGCCGCTTCTGACGGAACAATGGCATGGGTTACTAATGCAGTAGGATATCATAATGCATCAGAAATGGCTTATTTAGTAAGTCCTTGTTTTGATTTTAGTAGCTTAGTAAATCCAACCATTGATGTGGATGTTTTCTATAATACTCAGACCTTTACTTCAGGAATGGTGCTTGAGTACAGTTTAGATAATGGTGTTAATTGGGATACTGTTCCTGCTTCTGGAGCCGCCGTAAATTGGTATGGTAGTGACATGTTGTCAGGAACAAGCTGGAATGGTAATTCAGAGCAATGGGTAACTGCACACAATAATATGGAAATACTTGCAGGCGAAGGAAATGTGCAATTGCGTTTCGTTTTTGATGCAGGCGGTTTTAGCGTTGGTGATTATGAAGGTGTTGCAATTGATAATATTGTGATTTCTGATTGTGCAGATATACCTGTGGCATCATTTGATTACACTATGAATACTGAAACTGAAGTTGCTTTTACCAATGAGTCAACTAATGCAGATAGTATGGAATGGAATTTTGGTGATAATCAATTCTTGCCAACTACCTCAAATGAGGGAAATCCTGTATTTAATTATCCCGGTGACGGTTCTTACACAGTGACACTAACCGTTTATAATGATTGCGGTAGCGACCAGACAAGTCAGACAATTGAAATTATCACAACTGATATAAACCTTTCTGACAAAGAAGCTCTCAGTATTTATCCAAACCCTGTTAAAGATATACTTTATATACAGGGAGAAGGATTAAGTAATTTGAAGATTTATGCCATAGATGGTCGCTTGTTGATGAATGAAAAAGAGATACAGAATGGTTTTATGATTGATACAGATCAGTTAGAATCAGGATTGTATATTATAACTATTTTTCAAAATGAAATGCGTAAAAGCATACAGTTTGTGAAAGAATAAAAAACAATATAATTGTATTTAAAAATGGCTTTGAAGATATTCAAAGCCATTTTTAATATAGTGATTTTATCAGAAACGAAAAGTGATTTTTCTTGACTGTCTTGGGGTATAATAATTTAGATCGAATATATGTGATAGACATCCATTTGTTTGTTTATTAATTGGGTATTTTACATGAAAGATGAGCTTTTAATAAAATATTTGTCATTTGTGTTAAAATTTCCTTAAATTTGACATTGGAAAGTTCAGCAATTAAATTTGTAGAATCAGTTAGGGAGTATGCTAGGTTGCTGACTATTAGTATTTGAGCAAGTAATTAGATTTTGAATTTCAATTATCGATTGATATCGAGTTTGAAGAATATATCTGATTTGTCGAACGAATATTCGTCACAAATTATGAAAAAAGGGGGAGAAGCCAATAAACACAACAGAAAGCCTGGGTCTTTTTTGACCAAGGATATTTTGTTCGTTACCGGGATTCTCAAATATGTATAGGGGACTTCTATAATTTAACTCATTGTCAGTTAAATAATTATACATATATTTGGGCATAAATAAATAAAAAATAAAATGACAAAACAGGTATATAAATCAAAAGGCGAAAAAGGATTATTTGATGAGCAATTAACCTTTGAACGATTATCAGCAATTGGCAATCCGTTAGAAAAGATAAGTGCTGTT
>JAQIBY010000076.1 GCA_027858835.1 Bacteroidales bacterium
TAACCACGGGTTACGGAAAAATCCTCACCCGTGGTTATTCATGTTTGAGCCCTTCAGGCTCATCATAAAGATTCCATAAATATCTGCGAATTGTATCCCCCAACTTTTTTGCTTGATCCAAAAACAGTTAAAATTCAATGCGTTTTGTCTATATTTGGAAAGCAATAAAGCCGAGCATCCCGTTTTTATGCATATACCAGCAAGGCTGTTGAAAACGGATCATTAATAGCTTCACAAAAATTGAATGAAGAGTGCAAGTTGTAAACTGCCACTAGCAAAAACTACTGTCATAATGTTTATATCCATTATTGGTATGTGCAATATTTTGTTGTATTAAAAGTTATTTAAAGGATACATTGGGTTTAATTAACGTAAATGCGCTTTCCGGAGCTATTTCTATGAATAAAAATTTAGGATATTATTTATTTGCAATAGGCGTTTTTGTTTTATTGAAATTCTGGTTTGGAACCTTTGAAAATGATAAGTTGACTTTCCTTTTGAAACCAACGAATGCAATCATTGAATTGGTGACAGGAACAAGCGCTGAGTACAGTTCCGAAAGTGGGTTTTATTACCATAATTTTAATTTCGTAATTGATAAATCATGTTCGGGCTATAATTTTCTATTGTTGTGTTTTTTAATGCTGTATTTTCAAATTATTCGATATGTGAAACGCCATAAATACAAATTCTTATTAAGCTTCGGTTGTTTTGCATTGGCATATGTGCTTACCATACTAATAAACTCATCAAGGATTCTTATTTCTGTCGTTTTTCAAAATGCAAGCTTTGCTGCACTGAATATTGACCCGGGCATCATTCATGAATCAATTGGTGTTGTAACCTACTTATCGTTTTTGCTTATTACTTATGTTGTCATTGAAAAAATCTTAAACAAAAAATATGCATAACTTACGAAATCCTAAATGGTTATTTATTATTAATACGCTCCCGATTGCTGTATTGTTTTTTCTTTTTATTTCACAATTCAATATTATTAAGACCTTGCTAGATCCTGAAAGTATTGAGCTTTGGAAAATTTTTGGTGTCACTTTGGGGAGTCTTACTTTACTGAATTTTTTATATGCAATTTTTCTTGTAATAAAGAAGAAAAAGGTTTCCGCAATTTATGCTGTGTTGGCTTTGTTAATTTATATCCCTTTCATTTATGTGTATGGAGTTCATGCAGATCGCATTATTCCTTTTTCAATCCCTACTTGGATGATTCCAGGGGAAATGATTTTTTATGTTGGGACTTTTTTAATGCCGACTTTAGCATACGCTTTATTTTTATTGGTTGCTTATCTTACACCCGATACTAAGGCACATAAGCCCTGGAAAAGCTTTTTGTTTGCGATTGGAGTCCCAATTGTTTGGTATATATTCCTTCAGGTAATTCTACCGCTCTGGAAACCTGTTGATTGGGAGTTTCAAATTCATGCCAGTATCATTTTTGTAATTGCAGGAACCTTATTGTTTCTCTTCTTTTTAATTCGCGCTGTTTACATTATTGTTGCTAAAAAAGCTGATGTCTGGAAAAAATATCAACTTGCTTGGAAAATACCAATTGCACTTATTCTGCCAATCATCGGTTTGCTTGTAAATAATGGGGCTTTGTATAGTGAATTCGGTGAAGGAATTTTTGGGAATTTTAGTAATCATTGGTTTTATATCCTTGCTGTATTAAATGGGCTGTTTATTTGTTTGCCTAGTCTTAATCATTTCATTTACAGATTGTTTTTGTTTGTTGGACGGAGCGTAACATTTGCCTTTACCTTGTACTTTTTTATTGTCTTCCTTCCTTTTTTGCCCATATCTATACTTGCAATTATGGCAATTGGAACAGGTTTTTTGCTGCTAGCGCCTTTAATTCTATTCTTGCTTCATATCAATGAATTATCTAAAGACTTTAAGTATCTGGAACAAATAATTTCAAAGCGAATTCTTTCCTTAATTTCGGGTGGAGGTTTTTTGGTTCTTCCCATAATAATAAGCATTGTGTTTATTGGTCACAAAAACACACTCGAGGAAACTTTAGACTATTTATATACTCCTGATTATGCGGAGAGTTATGAAATAAATGAAGGGTCTTTAGAGAAAACGCTTGATGCAATAAAAATGCAAAAAAATCGGAGTGGAGCCACCTTGTTTGGCAACCAAATTCCTTATATATCAACCTATTTTAATTGGCTTGTTTTGGATAATCTGACACTTTCTGATGCAAAAATCCAAAGAATGGAAGCGGTGTTTTTAGGGGAGAATACTTTTAATCAGAGACACGAAAATATACGTAATCAAAATGTTGAAATTACTGATTCAAATGTAAAAAGTGTATATGATGAAAAGCAAAAAGTGTGGAGAACTTGGATTGATCTTGAAATTACGAATAGCAATGAAGATGCTTGGGCTCCTGAATATGCGACTAAGTTTGATTTACCTGTTGGATGTTGGATAAGTGATTATTACTTGTATGTTGGTGATCGAAAAGAAATGGGAATACTATCAGAAAAGAAATCTGCCATGTGGATTTTTTCTCAGATTAGAAATGAAAGAAGAGACCCAGGAATATTGTATTATTTGACTGGAAATAAAGTTGCCTTTCGGGTATTTCCATTCGCAAAAGATGAAGTTCGCAAAACAGGAATCGAATTTATTCATAAAGAAGCAGTCACTATTTCCATTGATAAAATTGATTTTCAATTGGGTGAAAGCAACAAGGAGATGCCAGGAATTATTGAAAATGACAAGCTTGTTTATATCCCTGCAAAAGAAAAAACAAGTTTAGATAGTATTCAACGACAAGCATATTTCCATTTTTTATTGGATGTTTCTGAAGAGAATAAATTGAAAAAAGATGAATTTATTGCACGCATTAATCATTTGGTAACTGAATTCCCCGATTTAAGTAAATCATCCAGAATAAGTAAAGTTAATAGCTATGTTTCAACATTTGAATTGTCCGGAGAATGGGAAAATTATATTCGTAATGAGGATTTTAAAGGAGGCTTCTTTTTAGATCGTGCAATCCGGGCGACTTTGGTAAATTCATATTATCAAAATGATAAATCTTATCCTGTAATGATTGTGGTTACCGATAGTATTTCTAATGCAATTTTGGATAAGGATTTTTCTGATTTGTCAATGACTTTTCCTGAAAACAAATTGTTTTACCACCTTAGTTTGGATGGGGAGTTGGTTGCTCATTCATTGGAGGAAAATCCGCAAAAACCACTTGAGGATTCCTCAAATATTGATTTTCATCGACCTTGTTTAGAATATAAAACTTCAAATAATGAGTCTGTATATTTTTCTCCTGATACACTGCCCGGTATTGCATTGAAAACTGATTTTGTTTCAATTGCTGAGGATGACATTAGGGAAAAAGATTGGTTATCTGCTTTGCAAATGCAAGGTAATTGGATGTCTCAAAACTTAGATCCCTCGAAATCAGATAATGAATGGCTGAAATTGGTGCGAAGTAGTTTTGAATCGAGGATTATGACACCCGTAACTGCCTACATTGTTGTTGAGAATGAAGCACAGAAAGCAATCTTAAAGAAAAAGCAAAAGCAGATTCTTTCCGGCAACAAATCTTTTGATGCGGGAGAAGATGCACAACAGATGAGCGAACCTGGTATGATTGTAATGCTTGTTCTGCTGATATCAATGCTTTTGCTGCGAGAAAGACGGAAGCGAAATAAGGAAAAATCATTAGGATAGCGTTACGATTTGAAAATTCATATGGTTGGAACATCTCAGATTTTTCAGTCGGAGCATTTGGAAGTTTTACATCGGTATTGGTGATTTATTTGTTCTGTCGCTTAATTATGCATTGCTTCGCGTGAATCTAGCGTTTTTTACTACGGATTTTGTTTTTTCTTTCAAAAACAGTTAAAATTCAATGCGTTTTGTCTATATTTGGAAAGCAATAAAGCACATTTGCAAGTCTTAACATACAAGCCGATGCATTAGCTTGCAAAAGAGCAGTTTTTATTTACCGACGCACCTGTGTAAATTAGTACATTTGCGTTTATTGATAATGATTTTAAGACAGAATTAAATAATGTTTGAACAGACTTTTAAGAATATAGACGATGTTTTGTGGAAGGATGCCGGATGCGGTAGTGAATTAGATTATGTAGAACAAACATCTTGGGTGTTGTTCCTGAAATATCTGGATGATCTGGAACAAGACCGTGCCACATCTGCCGAACTTACAGGAAAAAGCTACACGCCAATTATTGCCCCGGAATACCAATGGAGCGTGTGGGCAGCTCCCAAATTAGCTGACGGAAAGATTGATCACAATGCCCTGACAGGTGATGACGTCTTGGACTTTGTAAACGGCAAACTTTTCCCCTACCTCAAAAAATTCAAACTATCTGCAGAGAATGCTGATACCGTTGAATACAAGATTGGCGAGATATTCAGCGAACTGAAAAACCGCATGCAAAGCGGATACAATTTACGTGAAGTAATCAACCTGATTGACGAGTTGCGTTTTCGTACGCATGTAGAAAAGCATGAAATGAGCCACCTGTATGAAGACAAAATCAAAAACATGGGCAATGCAGGACGAAACGGTGGTGAATATTACACGCCCCGACCGCTCATTACAACCATTGTAAAAGTGGTTGCCCCAAAAATTGGCAACAAGATTTATGACGGTGCAGTCGGTTCTGCAGGCTTTTTATGCGAAGCGTTCGACTATCTAAAATCAGGGAAGGGATTGAGCACTAAAGAATGGGAAACCTTGCAAAAACGAAGCTTTTACGGCAAGGAGAAAAAATCATTGGCCTACATCATTGGCATCATGAATATGATTTTGCACGGGGTGGAAGCTCCTAACATCATACACACCAACACGCTTGCTGAAAACTTGGCCGACATACAGCAAAAAGACCGTGTAGATGTGGTGCTTGCCAACCCGCCCTTCGGCGGGAAGGAGCGTGCTGAAGTACAGCAAAACTTCCCGATTAAAACGGGCGAAACGGCTTCTCTCTTTTTGCAACACTTTATTAAGATTTTGAAGGCCGGTGGCAAAGCAGGTGTGGTCATAAAAAACACTTTTTTGAGCAATACTGATAATGCCAGCATTGCTTTACGCAAAGAATTACTGCAAAACTGCAACCTACACACCGTTTTGGATTTACCGGGCGGCACGTTTATCGGTGCAGGCGTAAAAACCGTGGTACTGTTTTTTGAGAAAGGCAAGCCCACGCAAAAGGTTTGGTTTTACCATTTGAACCCGGGACGTAATTTGGGAAAGACCAACCCGCTCAACGAAAAGGACCTGGCAGAATTTGTAGAGCTGCAAAAAACCTTTGCAGATAGCGAAAACTCTTGGACAGTAAACATTAAGGACGTTGACCAAAGCACTTTTGACCTGAGTGTTAAAAACCCAAACACGCCAGAAGCCGACCCATTACGCCAACCACAAGAAATTTTGGAAGCGATGCGGAAATTGGACAAAGAAGCAGATGAAATATTAGAAAGCATAGCAAACCTCATTGTCTGAATCTTGATTAAAAGATTATAGGATTACTTGATTATGAAAGAGCAAGAATTGACACATAAAATAATTGGAGCGGCAATGGAAGTGCATAAGCACTTAGGTAATGGGTTTCAGGAAGTAGTTTATCAAAGATCGTTGGCAATCGAAATGCAATTACAAAATATCAATTTCATTAGGGAACGAGAGATACCGCTGCAATACAAAGGATATGATGTTGGCACAAGAAGAGTTGACTTTTTTGTGGAAGATAAAATAATGGTAGAAATAAAAGCCATCATCAACTTGGAAGATGTGCACTTGGCTCAAGCTATGAACTACGTGGAAGCATATAATTTAGAAATTGGATTACTTATAAACTTTGGAGCGAAAAGCCTCCAGTTTAAAAGAGTGCATAACAACAATAAAAAGTCTTGAACCATGATTTTAAAGGGTTATAGAATTACTATTATTGAAATAAATAGAAATAAAGAAATCAAATCAATCTTGAAAATCAAGGTTCAGACAAAAAGTGCGGAAATCTTAAACTTAATTCCGGAATTGATATGAAACAAGGTTGGGAAATAAAGAAGTTGGGAGATGTGCTAAATATTGAGCGTGGTGGGTCACCTCGTCCTATTAAAAAATATTTGACTAATTCTTCCAAAGGAATCAATTGGATAAAAATTTCTGATGCAACAGCATCCAATAAATACATATACGAAACCAAGGAAAAAATCACAAAGGATGGTTTGCATAAAACAAGGTTGGTAAATGAAGGTGATTTTTTACTTTCAAATTCAATGAGTTTTGGCAGACCATACATTATGAAAACTACAGGTTGTATACATGATGGCTGGTTAGTCTTGAAGCAAAATGATCGAAAAATATTTGAAACAGATTTTCTCTACTACTTACTCTCATCACCATACTTATTCCAGCAATTTGATTCTTTAGCAGCAGGTTCAACTGTCAGAAACTTGAACATTAGGTTAGTAAGCTCAGTGGAAGTACCAATCCCCCCTCTCCCCGAACAACAACGCATAGTTTCCATTTTAGATAAGGCCTTTGCCGCCATAGACAAGGCAAAAGCCAATACCGAACAAAACCTCCAAAACGCCAAGGAGCTTTTTGAAAGTTATTTGCAGGGGGTGTTTGAGAAAAAGGGTAATGGTTGGGAAGAGAAAACAATAGGAGATTTAGGTAAACCTTCAATGTGTAAAAGAATTTTAAAAGAACAAACTTCGACTTCAGGTGATATTCCTTTTTATAAAATAGGCACATTTGGTAAAATACCAAATGCTTTTATTTCTGAAAAATTATACAAAGAATATAGAGCAAAGTATTCTTTCCCTAAAGTCGGAGATGTTCTTATTTCTGCATCAGGCACTATAGGGAGGAGAGTTATTTATGATGGTAAACCAGCATTTTTTCAAGATTCTAATATAGTTTGGATTGATAATAATGAAGAAATAGTATTAAATGATTATTTATATTTTTTCTATGGCTATTGTGATTGGCAGCCTGAAAAAGGAGCTACTATTTCTAGATTATATAATTCAAATCTTAAACGAATTAAAATCTCATTTCCTAAATCATTACAACATCAACAACAAATAGTCAATGAAATAAAAGCATTACAAGTCGATACAAAAAAATTAGAATGTATTTATCAGCAAAAAATAGAAGATATAGAAGAACTGAAAAAATCCATTTTGCAAAAGGCCTTTGCGGGGGAATTGGAAACTGAAAAAGTTGAAATTGTATGACACATTTAATTTCAGAGATATCAATTAAGAACTATAAGTCCATCATTGATGAGACTTTTGATTTGTCTCCTTTTACGCCCTTGGTTGGATACAATAATGCAGGTAAGTCCAATATGCTTGAAGCGATAAAATGGTTTTTGCGCAGCAATACATTAACAGAATCAGACTTTAATGATGTCAAAAAGCCTGTAGAGGTCATCGCTAGAATAGATGGTGTAAGCGAAGACATTATCAATTCACTCGAAGCAAAACACAAAAAAAAGATAGAGAAGTTCGTTATAGATACTTCTATGACCGTGAAAGTATCGCAAGAAGAACCTAATCAAAAACGAACCGATATCAAGACAGACCTTCTAAACGCTGATGGTGAATGGGAAATAAATCCAAATGGAATTCAACAAGCAATTACAGCTTTATTTCCTGAACCTATTCATGTTGGAGCGATGGAAAATTCGGAAGAAGATGCCAGTAAGAATAAAACAAGCACAACGATTGGCAAACTTTTGAAAGACACCCTAGAACCACTCGAAACCAAATATTCCGCGGAAGTCATAGAAGCTCTAAAAGGAATTAATGATCAATTAACATCCGAAGGCGCAAACCGTGCTCCCGAATTAGACGACTTTGATAAAGGGGTTAATTCTAAAATCACCGAGTTTTTCCCAGGAGTAGAAATCAAGGTTCACATTCCTAATCCAGAAATAAAGGAAGTCTTTGGAAAAGGAACGGTAAAGGTCTTTGAAAACAAGGCAGGCGAAGGCCGTGATTTCTCTTCCTTAGGTCACGGAGCACAGCGTTCCATTCAAATGGCATTAGTTCGTCATTTGGCAGACGTTAAGCGAGTAGCGGCAAGTAAATATTCTAACACCCTTCTGCTTATAGATGAACCAGAGCTCTATTTGCACCCGCAAGCAGCAATCATTTTAAAGGAAGCGTTAAAAACTCTTTCGAAGAGCGGCTATCAAGTGATTTTTTCTACTCATTCCCCATTTATGATTTCTAAAGAAGATATGGAGAACACTATATTAATTAGAAAGAATAAAGAAAAAGGAACATACAAAAGAATTACGATTAAGACTGCAATTAAAGACTTAAAGATAGATGCATTAAGCCAAATTGAACTGCTTCATGAATTCTCAAACTCTGCGAATATCTTTTTTGCGGATAAGGTGATTTTAACAGAAGGAAAAACGGAGAAAAGAGTACTACCAAACATCATCGAGAGCATTACAGAAAAATCACTTGGTGCTCAGAAAATTGCCTTAGTTTCATTAGAAGGAGCAAGCTCATTAAAAAGAACACAAGATGTATTGAAAGCATTGGATCTTCCTAACAAAGGAGTTGTTGATCTTGATTTTGCCATTACCAAGTACAAAGAACACAAACTCTTCGATAAAACCCATGATTCGATTAAGGCTATCAATGATTATTTAGCAACCAAAGTTGAAGATTGGGGATTCAAAATAACTGAAGATGGATGGCCTACAAATAAAGGGTCAATTAGAGCGGATGAAGTATTTGCGAAACTTGCTCAAACACCTGAAATGAATGAGCATGTTGAAGTAATAATTCGAATTTGCAAAGAAGCTGATATTTGGGTTTGGCGTAATGGCACAATTGAAAGCCATATTGGCCTAGAGAGCAAGAAAAAGGGTGAGCATCAATGGAAACAATTCAATTCAGATGTAAATGCAAAAGGCTTGAAAGAAACTGTAGATCAAGAATTATTTAATCAATTAAAAAATGCCGTAGAATGGCTAACTGAATAATATGAACGAAGCAGAAACAAGAGCAGAACTAATTGATCCCAAGTTAAAGGCTTGCGGTTGGGGTGTGGTAGAAGGCTCTAAAGTGCTGCGTGAATACCGCATTACCGAAGGCAAAATTCAATCGGGTGGCGGTCGTGGCAGAAAGATAATTGCCGATTATATTTTGGTGCACAAAGGCATCAAGCTTGCCGTTGTAGAAGCCAAAAGTGATAAATTAGAAGTGGGCGAAGGTGTAATGCAAGCCAAGCAATATGCAGAAAAACTGCAATTGGAAACCACCTACAGCACCAACGGAAAAGCCATCTACCAAATCTGCATGAAATCAGGCGAAGAAGCTTTGGTAACAGACTTTTTAAGTCCCGAAGAACTTTGGAATAAAACCTTCCCTTTGACAGGCTCAGGGCAGAGTGCAGAAATGGAGTGGAGAGAAAAATTTGCCGATGTTCCCTTTGAAGACAAAAGCGGTACTTGGCAACTACGCTACTATCAAGAAATAGCCGTAAAAAATGCCTTAGAAGCCTTGGCAAGTGGCAGTGAACGCATTTTACTCACACTTGCCACAGGAACAGGAAAAACGGCCATCGCTTTTCAAATCGCCTGGAAACTGTTTCAAACCCGTTGGACGGTTCGTCAAGTTCACCGACCCAACGAACCGGCAAGGCGACCAAGAATTTTGTTTTTAGCCGACAGAAACATTTTGGCTAATCAGGCATTCAACTCTTTTTCAGCATTTCCCGAAGATGCTTTGGTGCGGATAAAGCCTAGTGAGATTAAGAAAAAAGGCAGAGTACCTACCAATGGCAGCATCTTTTTTACCATTTTCCAAACCTTTATGTCGGGTTCGGATGAAAATGGAAATCCGCAACCTTATTTCGGTGAATATCCAGCCGACTATTTTGATTTCATCATTATTGACGAGTGCCACCGCGGTGGAGCAAATGATGAGAGCAATTGGCGAGGCATTTTAGAATATTTCAGTCCGGCAGTACAATTGGGTTTAACCGCAACACCCAAACGAGATGATAATGTTGACACCTACAAATACTTTGGCGAGCCTGTTTACATCTATTCACTGAAAGAAGGAATCAATGATGGTTTCTTAACGCCTTTCAAGGTAAAACGCATCAAAACCACTTTAGACGATTACCGCTACACTTCGGATGATACCATAGTGGAAGGCGAAATCGAAGAAGGAAAACTGTATGAAGAAAAAGACTTCAATCGAAGCATTGAAATTGTAGAACGAGAAGCCAAAAGGGTAAACATCTTTTTAGATGAAGCCAACCAAAACGAGAAGGCCATCATTTTCGGAGCGAATCAAGCACATGCAGCATTGCTGAGAGATTTAGTGAATCAATACGGTAAAAGCCAAGACCCTTTCTATTGCGTTCGCGTAACTGCAAATGATGGAGAAGAAGGGGAAAGGATGCTCAGAGAATTTCAGGACAATGAAAAAACACTTCCCACTATTCTGACTACTTCGCAGAAGCTTTCAACGGGTGTTGATGCACGGAATATTCGCAATATCGTTTTGCTTCGCCCGGTCAATTCTATGATTGAGTTTAAACAAATCGTTGGCCGTGGCACACGACTGTTTGACGACAAAGAGTTTTTTACCATTTACGATTTTGTAGATGCCTACAAACACTTCTCTGACCCTGAATGGGATGGAGAACCAATAGAAGAAGAAGCTTGTAAAAGATGCGGTCAAAATCCTTGCATTTGCGAAAAACAAGCACCGAAACCGTGTCCCATTTGTGGTCAAAGACCTTGTGATTGTATAAGCGAACCGCCACCACCTTGTTACAGATGTGGTCAAAGTCCTTGCGTATGCAAGAAGAAAGTAAAAATTAAACTGCGAAACGGAAAAGAAAGAGAAATCAAATATATGGTTTCCACTTCGTTTTGGAGTGCAGACGGCAAACCCATTTCAGCAGAAGAATTTTTGAATAATCTGTTTGGTGAATTACCCAAACTTTTCAAAGACGAAGAAGAATTGCGAAAACTTTGGAGCAGTCCGATAACTCGAAGGATTTTATTAGAAAATTTAGATGCAGCAGGTTTTCCAAAAGACGACTTACTGACTTTGCAAAAGTTGGTAGATATGGAAAAAAGCGACTTGTATGATGTGTTGGAATACGTTTTTAATGGCGACTATATCGCAATGACCCGAGAAGCCAGAGCCAAAGCAGCCGAAGCGACAATCTTTGCATTACTTAACGACAAACAGAAAGAATTTCTTGCCTTCGTTTTGAGCAAATACGTTGAAACAGGAGTTGAAGAACTCGACCAAGAGAAACTACCAATCTTACTGACAAATAAGTACCAATCATTAGAAGATGCAAAAGAAATTTTGGGAGACGTGGCAAATATAAGCAGGCTGTTTATAGAATTTCAGGAACATCTTTACAAACAGGACGTTGCATAATGTCTGGAATAATGAAACATACACCCCACTCATGACATATTTGCCAACTTCACTGACGAATTGACAGGGAAAACGAACTGGCACATGCTTTGTTATTTTGCCCATCAAAATAAAAATACAGAACGATGCGAAAAGGTAAAATTAAAGTAACGAGTGATAACATTTTTCCGGTTATCAAAAAGTTTTTATACTCTGATCATGAAATATTTCTGCGCGAAATTATTTCTAATGCTGTAGATGCAACCCAAAAGTTGAATACGCTCATTCAGCGTGGTGAAGTGGTGCAGCAAGTCAATCAAAAACCCATTGAGGTGTTGGTTGATAAGGATAAAAAAACATTGACTGTCCGGGATTTCGGGATCGGAATGACAGAAGATGAGGTGCTGAAATATCTCAATCAAATTGCCTTATCAAGTGCCGAGGAATTTTTGGAAAAATATAAAGACGATGCTAATGCAATCATCGGACATTTTGGACTCGGGTTCTTCTCTAGTTTTATGGTTAGTAAAAAAGTTGAGGTGCTCACCCGCTCTTATCAAAAAGATAGTGAGGCTGTGGTTTGGGAATGTGAAGGCGATCCGAAATTTAAACTCAATGAGGCTGAACGCGAGCATGTCGGTACCGATGTCATCATGCATATTGATGATGAAAACAGCGAGTTTCTGAATGAGTCGAAAATTCAGGAATTGCTTGATAAATATTGCAAATTCTTACCGATTCCCATTGCTTTTGGAAATAAAAAAGAATGGAAAGAAGACAAAGAGGTTGAAACCGATGAACCAAATATCATCAACAATACAAATCCTGCATGGAAACAACAACCTGCTGATTTGAAAGATGAGGATTACAAAGCATTTTATCGGGAGTTGTATCCGGCAATGATGGATGAGCCGATGTTCCACATTCATCTCAATGTTGATTATCCCTTTAATCTGACAGGAATTTTGTATTTCCCCAAAATCCGTCAGAATATTGATATGCAGAAAAATAAAATTCAGCTTTATTCCAATCAGGTCTTTGTAACAGACTCTGTGGAAGGCATTGTACCTGAGTTTCTAACGCTGCTTCATGGGGTCATTGATTCTCCGGATATTCCATTGAATATTTCCCGTTCGTTTTTGCAATCAGATTCAAATGTGAAGAAAATTTCCGGTCACATCACGAAAAAAGTTGCTGATAAATTGATAGAACTCTTTAAAAACGACAGAAAATTGTACGAAGAAAAGTGGGATGATCTGAAAGTTTTTGTTGAGTATGGTATGATGACAGAGGAGAAGTTTTACGAAAGAATGTCAGATTATCTCTTGTTGAAAAATGTGGATGGAAAATATTTCACCATTGAAGAATACAAAGAAATTATTAAAGAAAATCAAACCAATAAGGATAAGCAGTTGATTTATCTTTATTCCTCTGATAAGGATGCACAGTTTACACACATTCGAAATACACAGGATAAAGGCTATGACGTGTTGCTGATGGACGGTCAGTTGGATACACATTTTCTGAATCACATGGAGACTAAGCTTGAGGACAGTCGGTTTGTACGTGTGGATGCCGATGTTGCTGAAAAGCTGATTGAAAAAGAACATGAGGCGGAAAGTAAGCTGGAACCAAAAGCTCAGGAAAATGTAAAACAATTGTTTGAAACGCAGTTGCCGAAAGAGAGCACCTATTTTGTGCGTACTGAAGCCTTGAGCGAAAACAGCATGCCTGTGATGATTACTCAGGATGAGTTTATGCGCCGAATGAAAGATATGTCGCAGCTCAGCGGAGGAATGTACGGAAACTTGCCGGATTCTTACGCGCTGATTTTGAACACAAATCATCCGCTAATCGGGCAGCTTAGTGAAGATTTAGCCGGAAAAATTGGCGATGAAATTTCTGAAATTGATGAAGACGTTACTTCAATCAATCAGGAAATTAATGAAAAGGAAGCTGCGAATAAAGACAAAAAAGACGAAGAAGTTCCGCAGGAAGAAAAAGATGCTTTGGAAGCTTTGAAGAAATCTTTAAGCGAAAGAAATAAAGCAAAAACGGAAAAATTGACATCCTACGGAAAAGATGCAAAACTGATTAAACAACTGATTGATTTGGCTTTATTGTCAAATAATATGTTGAAAGGCGAATCGCTGGATCAGTTTGTGAAACGAAGCATTGATATGATTGAAAAATAAATTATTGTTTCTATAACGCATGAAAAGCAGGCTGTTCGTTTCCGGACAGCCTGCTTTCGGTTTACGGGTCATGAAAACTAGATGTTCAAATTTTGCTTACTGTCGTATTTTACGCTGAAGCTGTATTTGATTGTTTTTGTTTGATTCGCCGGAATTGTTAAATCCCATGTCAAATGTGCATTTTTTTCATTGAATTCTGCGCCGTCAGATTTTAACAACTTCACTTCAATGTCTTTCGTATTTGAGAGGGGTATCCTATCTTCCAATACCAAGTGAATCTCCTGATTTCTTGTGTTTTTAATTGTGATTTCATACTCGATTGTTTTTGTTTCATAATTACCAACTAGGCTAGGCGTAATATTGTCAGATAGTTTTTCACGATCAATCAGCAAACGCTGTGAGCTTCCGAGTGCAATTTCCATGCTGTCGCGGATAATGTCGGGGTAAAGATTTGTTTGTCCGTTGTATCTGCCGTTGTAATAGATGTTGGCTTGTCCCGACAGGAGTTCCATGTCTTTCCAATCCGTAATTTCTGCCATAAGAAATGCATCTTTATTGATTGCCGGTGCTGCATAATACTTGAATTCACTGCCTAGGTTTTTTTGTTGAATTGGCACAGAGTGATAATTGCCGTCACTCGGAATTGTGTAGTCAAGATTAATGCTGTATGATAAATTTAAGCTGCTTGCTGTATTTTCTGTGTACTGATTTGCATATCCGGCAACTTCCATATCATCCAATAGAACTTCTCTATTGCTTGATGTTGGCGCTTTTTCTTGTGCCAGAGTAGAGCTTGTACGTGTATATTGTTGTTGATATTGGTTGTAGCTTAAATACCAAATTTGCAAAGCGGGTTTGTAATGTTGTTGATTCGGATTTGCGGTTGAGAGAGTCAGTTTTATGTTTTCCCAAGATTTTCCCGAATTTTGATAAACATTGGCTTTGTATATAAGCGTTATATCCTCATCATCGTTTGCACGGATATCATAACTGGCATTCCAACCTGCATTATTTACGAGATAGCTTAACTCGATTTGAGCAGGACCGGATGATTCACCGGAAATTTGCACTAAAATTTGTGGTACGGCAGGATAATTTCTGTTATTTTGTTGGAGGGAGTAGGATTTTAGACGAGTTAAGCGATTATTCATTGCCGTAAGTTTTGTTTCAACCGGATATTTTTCTTGTTCGATTTTCAAAATTTGGCTGTTGATTTCATTCATTTTGTCGCGAAAGAAAAGCATAGTTTGTTTGAGTTCAGGAATCGTATCTCCACCATTGCCTCGAACTAATTGATTGTTTAACAATAGATTTTTCTCCATCGTTAAAACCTCCATTTGATTTGTGTAAGGCCTTAATTTGTAGCTCATTATTCGGATAGAGTCTTCTAAGGCATTAATTGCAGTTTGGATTTTTGGTGGAATGGCAGTTTCTTTTTCGAGCGGATTGTGTTGCTTTAACCGGTATCGAGTGTCTAAAATTGTGAAATTCCCTTTTCCCTTAACTTGAATGCTGTTTGCATTGATTTGTGGAGACAAACTGTCAAAAACCAGAATTTGCATTCCTTTTGCCAGCGTAAATTGTGTTTCCCTGTGGATTTCTGCTGCACTCGTAAAAACGGTAATTTCGTCAGGTTTAGTTTGTAGTTTTTTCTCCGGTTGTGCCTGACTGATAATCATTGCACTGATTAAACATGTAAGTAAGATAAATCGTTTCATATGACCTGTATTTTTTTGTTACAGGTCTGAGATGCACATAAAAGGAAAAATCCATAAAAGTGCATGGGAAAATTGTGCTAAACGGCAAGCTGGTTGCTGAAACATATCAGATTTCTCAGTCACTCCACTTCGTTGCGTTCCTTCGAAATGACATTTTTAATTTTTTAGGGGAGGGAAAAGGGCGATGACATTTTGGTGGATTTAACACTTTGTCATCGCCATTTCCCCCCATCCAGGAAGGCAAAGGGGTCATTTCGAAGGAGGTGCGACTGAGAAATCTGAAGGGAAATCCCAAATCCCAAATCCCAATTAAGCACCAATTTAATAAATCACAAATACCAAACGAAAACACTGTTTGTTATTTGATGCTTGTTTTTTGTGATTTGTTATTTCTCCCTTTGTAGCTTTCTTTTGTGGATGTCAGCTGTATGTCTGCCTTTGGGCAATTCATCATGAAAAACTGAAAAATAGCTTTGTGATTGTATTCATTCACCGCAAAATGGTAATTTCCTGTTTTATATACAATGTAATGAATTTTTTCTCCTTTTAATTTGCGTAAACATTTTTTAGAAAGCTCTGATGCATTGCAACGGTATAGCTTGTAATCACCACATCGTGCGATTTCTTCCATCGGAATTTTTTTGTAGCCAATCCATGGAATTTGAAGTTTTTCAATGTGACTTTCCACGGCAAATTCTGTAAAACTTTGGTCTCCCGGATATACATTTTTCTGAGTAAAGTCTGGGTGAATACCCCCGAATGCAAGTTGGGCTGTTAAAATCAGCATTGCAATTTGTGTTAGTGCTTTCATGTTTTTTTGTTTTTGGTTTACCTGACAGTAATACGATTGAGCACCACCTTAAAATGTTAAAGGAACTTTAAATCATTGCATAGGAATCTTAAAGTTTCACTAGGGATATGTTAAAACACCTTATACTAACTTAATTCAGGGAGTCAGGATTTAGGGAGTCAGGTGTTACCTGCCAGCCGGCAGGCCGGGGAGCTAGGAGTCAGGGGAATGTGCTATACGGCAAGCTGTCTGCTGATTTCCAACAGATTTCACTTCGACCGGCTCTGTACATCGCTCTGTCACTCCACTTCGTTACGTTCATTCCGTCAAAAGCCGGATTGAGATCGATGATATTTTTAATTTTTTATGGGGAGGAAAAAGGGTGATGACATTTTGGTGAATTTAACACTTTGTCATCGCCCTTTTCCCCCATCCAGGAAGGCAAAGGGGTCATTTCGAAGGAGGTGCGACTGAGAAATCTGAAGGGAAATCCCAAATCACAAAAAACAAATCCCAATTAAGCACCAATTTAAGAAATCACAAATACCAAACGAAAACACTGTTTGTTATTTCTCCCTTTGGAGCTTGTTTCTCCTTTGGCGCTTTTTTCTAGCGATTAAAGGATGATGAGCTTTCTCGTGACTGTGCCTTCATCAAACACAAAACGAATCAAATAAGTTCCTGATGGGTAGGGTGTGGTGTTTATTCTGTCTTCAAATCCTTGAACTGATTTTGAGAAAATGAAATGGCCATTGATATCCAGAATTTCAATATTACGAATTTGTTTATCTGCCCGGATATTGAAATAATCTTTTGCCGGATTTGGCGACAAGCTAACTTCTGCCACTAGTTTTTGTTCTACGCTCAGAGCATCGGCATCCTCGTAATTGTTTGGGATACGGTTTTCGTTATACCATGTGATGAGTGAGTCCAGCTTGGGTTGATAAAAATTATTTCCGGTTTTTTCTCCATTATTAGGGATATAGGCAAAGAGTATATCTACTTCATTTGATTCCCCAGGATGCATGGTAAATGGTCCAATGCTGCATAATCCACGTCGGTCATCCGGTGTGTTGTTTTCAGTTTCTTCACTCCAAGGGGCTTGTGGAATTCCATTTGTGCCTTTTCCTTCTGGATCAGTATCTCCGGGAAACATATAGTTGCACGGTATGTTGATATTTGCTCCACCGTTGATATGACCATTTCCGCCGTAAGAAACCGGTGTTCCGTCTTTCCATCTACCGGTTAGATAATTGTAGTAGTCTTGTGCTTCAAAAGGATCGGTAATGGCAGGATTTGCACCTTGAAATGTGTTGTTGTAATATAGAAACTTACTCATTTTCAAGCATTCATTATCAACTATTCCGTCAGAATCATTATCAATGCCATCAGCATCAGCTAAGGGGCCGTTAAGGATCGTAACAGTTTGCACAGGCGGTTTGGATTTGTATCCGGTGTAATCCAGAAAATTCTCATCATAATCATCGCCGTTGTAGAAGTAAAATGAATTTCGCGGAACATCGCAACCGATGTAATCATCCATTGGGTTTCCAATGTCGCCATCAATCCAAACGCCGATATAAACGCTGTCATATTTTTGTGTAGAGCGATTTATAATTTTTACATTCAGGTAGGTTTGATAATTGATAAGTTCTGTATATTCGTCAACCGGATTATCGTAACGATATCCGTAAAGGCTGTGATGCATTTCTACACCGAGTGGTATGCCTCCGGTTTCTTCATTTGGGTGCGTATTGTCGTTAATAAGCCACCAAAGCATTTGGTCTCCACGGATTTTTGGGTAATCTCCGTCTCCAAGATCGTAAATTCCATCGCCATTTTGATCAATAAACGGCGCGAGTCCTTGATCATCTTCAAGGTTGCCCGGCCAGTCCTCCATGTCATCCGGGATTTCAAAAGAACGATTATAGTTATAATTGAATTGTTCAATGTCAAATCTGTCAATTTTCCAGACCCTGTTGTATTTATTACTTAGAGTTGTATCACCATTGCCGGGATTTTCTGTATCACTGCTTAGCGGACCGGGTGAGAAATCGTAGAGCGAGATGCCGGAGCCTGGGTTTTCACCATAGCGTACTGCTGAAAGATGCAGGTTGTCGGATTGGTCATAACCACCTATCCATAGGCCACTTGCATAAATCGAATTTGTGTTTGAATCAATTGGTACTTGATACCTTGGATAGGCATCGCCGTCGTAAAACATAGATCCATACCCTTTAACAGTTGTACCAACTTGGTTAATGTCTAAGGTTTTTAAGTTTTTTGACCAAAATCCACTAAGAAAATCACTGTATTTTGTTTTGTCAACCAACATTATTGGCAGATACGACCATGCTGAGATGTAAATTTTCCCATTTTGCTCTGCGCTGGCATTGAAACGAGTATTGTTTAGCGATTGATCGGGAAAAATCATTAAACCGTGTTGGTTGTTTTTTATTTTGTTTATGATGAGTTGTGTTTGATGGGCATAGACTACATTCAGACTGCCATCTGTGCCAATGCTAAAAGTGGCACCTTTATTCCCGTGCGATTTTTCGTATGCATGATAATTACTGAATCCCAGAAAATATTGGTTGTCAGGATTATATAGTAATATGCTTTCTTGATCGGGATTCAGACTGTTCAGGCTTATCCAAATTCTGTTTTCAAAAAATGCCAGATCATTAATGCTGAGATTGTAAAGTAAGTGTCCGATTTGTTGATTTTTGTAGGTGAACAAACCTTCCTGTCTCACGCCAAAATACAAACAATCATCGTGAAACAGCATGGGGCTATTGTTTAAAAAGGATCGGGTAAAGCCGGGAAATTGAATGAAATTCCAGTTGTTTCCATTATAAATTGCGAGACTATCCACAAAATCGTCGCTGGAACATAAGGCATAAATGCGGTTGTCTTCTTTTAGGACGGATTCAATATGCAATCCACTTAATCCGCCGCCGGGGAATTCCCAATTTCCATTGTCATAAATTGCGATGCCATTTTCTGTTGCCAAATAGACTTGACTGCCATCAAGAAATAATTGATTTACTCGATTATGAGGAATTTCAGAGTTTTCCGTATTAAAAAATGTGAAATTATCGTTTTCATAGACACCAAATCCGGCATCGTAATATGCGATATAGACGACATCATCCGCATTTGCTTTCACATCCATTTTTCTTAAACTTAGGACATCGCCGAAAGTGGAGTCGGAAATAACTTGTAAGCCATTTTGTGCAAAAAGCGAGAGGCTTAAGGCAATAAAAACCAGTCCGATGATGAATTTTAAATGCTTTTGCATAATTACCTCCTTAATAGTTTTTGTGAAACATTGATTTTGTCGCTTTGCACCCTGATGAGTAAGAGGGATTTTGGCATCTCTTGTAAATTTAGCCGAATCTCTCCGTTTGCATCGGTATTTTTCATGCAATTCTTTAGCAATTTACCGTCTGTTCCATAAATACTTATACGAATATTCTTTTCGGATGTTGCCGTGGACGGATTGATTTGAATATTGCAATAATCTGTTGCAGGATTCGGGTAAATGTGAATGTCATTTTCTGAGTAAAAGTTTTCAGCATGGGTTGATAGTAAGCTGATTTCCGATTCATACATGACATAAGTAATTTCTGTCAAACTGTCTTCGCTTTCATGCAGTTGATAAATGGTATTGTAGCCGGCTTTTTCAAAATGCAAACTGTATTTTCCGGCTGTGAGATGTTTGAAATGAAATGACCCGTTATGATCTGTGAGTTGGTATTTCAGTAAATCGCCGTTTTCATTGCGTAAATAAACCGGAATATGTCTTGCTAATCCGTTTTGTGGAGTGCCGGGAGGGTCGAGTTCATACCAATTTTGCAGAAAAATATTGCTTTCAAATTGCGCTTGTGAGCTATAAATAAGTTGTCCGCTAATTTCGTTACTTCCGTGTTGGATGTTTTCAGATTTTGCGAGATAAATGTCTTTGGATATGGTATCGTACAGGACAATCTCATTTGCATTGGACACATTCATTTCATTGCCAAAGTAGGTTGGATAATACACTGGAAAGTACTCAAATCCTGACATGAAAACCGGGATCGCCATTGCATAGTAAGCGGGATATTGCAATTGTTCAATGCGGTATTTTCCGTTAATAATCGGGCAAAGCTGTCTGGCGGTGTATTTATTTTCATTTTTCGTGTAAAACAACATAACTCCCTTTGGCAAAAGGCTTGTGCCGAAATATACATTTCCGCGAATGGATGTAAAATAGTCGGTTGAGATTGTTTGGGTTGAGGATTCCGTGCAATAGCCACTTATGCTTGCATATTGAAGACTGCTGTGTCCTGTCTGTAATGGGGATATACTTTGGTTTACGAGTTCTATACTGTCGATATACTGATTGTTATATTGGTCGGCAATTGTCACATAATACCAATCGGGACAAAGATTTGAGATAGCCTGTGTTTCTGCATTGTTGCTCCATTCATATTGATAAGGTGGATAACCACCGTATGGTTCTGCTTCTAGGCTTCCATTGCAATCATCGTTATAAGGATTGTTTGTTAGCGAGAAATAGCTGCTTACCGGGTTTAAAACAATGCTATCCGTAATACAGATTTGATTGTCATCACAAATGGTAAAATAATAAGTTCCCGCACATTGGTTTTCAATTCCACTGAGGTTTCCATCAGTCCAAAAATCTGTTGACCAATTGAAATGTAGTGGTTCTTGTCCTTGAGCTTCAATGAGTGCTGAGGCATTGCATTCTGTTTCCGGCGAAGCTAAACTTTGATTTACAGCAATAATTTCCGGACCGAGCGGAAGCTCATATAAAGTAACAGAATCCACAATGCAATTATTTTCAAAATCGCATATTGTTACATAATAAGTATCCGGACAAAGGTTGGTAATATTACATTCAGTTTGATACAGGCATTCGTCCCCATTTGACCAAAGGAAATTGTATGGTGGTGCTGCTCCGATAACGCTGCTTGTGATTTTTCCGTTGCATAAGCCATTTTTCGGATTCACATAATCGAAATCGACATTGAAAGGCTTGTCTGTTAAATAAATCGTGTCCACAACACAAGAATCCTGACTGTCACAGCTTGTTAAAATGTAGGTTCCTTCGCATAGTTCGTTCGCAAGCGAGAAATCGTATCCGTCAAGACTGTTTTGGGTAGGTTCCCAACTGAAATTGTATGGTGCAACTCCACCTTGTGCGTAGGCGTAAATGTATCCGTCGCAAGCCCCTGGACCTGACGGGCCGCGCCAATTTATATTATTTGCAAGTGGTTGATTTAATAATTCCACACTGTCAGTACGGCAAATGCCTTGTGAATCGCAAAGGGTGAGATAATACCATCCGCTGCAAAGATTTTCAATTTGTTGCTGGTCTGACCCGGTACTCCATGTGTATGTGTATGGCGGTGTTCCATAATTTGCATCCGCATGAAGCGTTCCATTGCATTGTCCTATTGTTGGTAGATTTTCTGTGATAATTTCAGCAGAAAGCGGTTTTATTTTGATTTCATCAAAACAAACTTCTCCGTTGGCGTCTGTTACTTCAATGATATATAGCCCGGTACATAAGCTGCTGTCTGATACAATTCCGGAAGGATTAATGTTATAATTCAAATCGGGATTTGTGTTGTAAGTATATGGAAAACTTCCGCCGTTTACCTGAAAACTGATGTGTCCGTTGCAGGTTTCCATATCATCAGGGGCGATGTATGCATTGACGCCACATTCAAATAATGGTAATTCAATGGTTTCTGAAGTGCAATTATCATTTGCATCACAGACAGTAACTGAGTAAAAACCGGCGCATAATTCATCAATTTGCTGATTTGTTGACCCGGTATTCCATTCGTAATAATATGGAGGAGTTCCTCCTTGCGGAATGGCAGTTACAGAGCCAATGCATGAGTCAGGATAAGCAGACAAACAATTTTCATATTCGAGTTCAAGGCTTAAATTCATTCCTGTCATATCGGATAAAACAATGGAATGTTGCGTAGTGGTTCCCATGGCATCGCTTATTGTAATTTGATAATCTCCAGGGCATAAGCTATCTTGGACACTCAGGCTGTCAGTAGTTTCAAAATATCCGTTTGACCATTGGAATTCATAAGGAGGAACACCACCATCCGCAGAAATTTCGAGGATTCCTGTGCAAATCGGGACAGAAATGCTCAAATTGACATCAAAATTGTCGGCAGCATTAAATTGATGCGTTACATTTTCACTTTGGTAGTTGTTGCCATCACCCATGTCCCAATAATAATAAATCTCACTGTTGATATTGGTTTGACTGGTATTGATGAAATGGAAACAATTGATGCAATTATCCACAGGTTCAGCGTAAAATGATGCATTGCAATCTTGTGCCTGCAATGCATTGATGCCGGAAAACAACAATAGACAATATGTAATTATTTTACGCATTTTAAAATTGATATTGTATCTTAAATCCAACGCGGAACACATGCTGATTTGTATCGATCGGATAATTTTTGTCAAATAAATTGTTCAATCTGTAATAATATGTTGGTTCAATTCCGATGAGCCAGTTTTCATTAAATTTTCGTGCGAGATATGCTCTGAAACCTGCGGTTAGGAGAATGTTACTTAGTGGTGCCTGTTTTGAATAAACAAATTCATTATTTTCCAGATTATACCATGTGAGTTGCTGATAAATCGGAATTCCGGTTATCAGTCCCATTTGCGCATGGAGTTCCCATTTTTCAGTGGTTTTACGATATCCTACCCAAATAGGGATGCTAATGTATCGTACAATTTCCCGCTCGTTGATGTATTTTGTGCCGTTCGTTGAATCTATCTGATAAGCAAGGCTTGAATCCTGATAGGCTGCCCATGTTGAATCAACAAAAGGGGAGTAAATTGTGTCTCCGGTAATTGCAAGCGTATCAATATTTATGTAAAAGGTTGTGTCATATTGCCATTCGAAATTATCAAAATAATCATAATATCCGGTTGAGTCGATCTGTGTGGTTGGCACATTGGAGCTGAAGCTGCGGTTGATTTGTTGGTAGGAAATTCCGCTGCTTAGGATGAATTGATTGTCGATAAAATCGAGATTCAAATCAAATCCATAGCCAAAATCGCCATCACTGCGATTGTTGAAAACACTGGCAACACTCTGGTTTTCAATCAGTAACTCGGGGTTGTCCGAAAGATTGTAAATGTTTGTATTGTAATTTCCATACATGCCCAGACTTAATGCAAGCTTTGGTTTTTCCGATAGAATTGGTTCGCCAAAAGCATCAATGCCTAATGTGTCAGGTAGTGATGTGAAATTTCCAATTGCTTGAAATTTTGAAAAAGCCTGTCGAATCGGCAGCAATTTTAATCTGGGTATAAGTGCAAAGACAGCACGTGTTTCTGTCTGATTTTCTTGCGTTGTTTCATTGTTATCTGTCTTCGCCGGACGAGTTTTGTTATTTCCTGACGCGCTGTTGCTTGAGTTTTCAGATCTTGTTAGGTTGCTGTTATTGGGATTTGTATTTGTTGGAGCGACATAATACCGGTCGGCAACTGTCCCATTTGATGGCGTTTCGGATTGGCCTGCTAGTGCGTTTCCAGAAAGCTTATCATCAATATTTTGATTTGCGGGATCAGCATTACCGACCGTATTATTTTGTAAAGAGTCCGGATTGTTTATTGCGGATATTCCTTCAGTATATGCGAGCGGTTGATAAGTATTATTTTCAAAAAGACGTGGTGCGGCAAGCATTCCAACTCCGCTAATGAAGATCAAAAAAATGAGTAAATAAAAGATATTGAATTGTTTTCGATTGAATGTAAGAAATCGATTTACAATCAGCCGACGGTTAATGGGTATCCACTTCGCCGTGTCAACAGCCGGTTGGAATTCATCCATGCTTTCCCGAATGTCTTGTACGCTTTCCTGTGCCAGTTTTTCACTGACATTTTCCCAGCCATTTTCAGGAGCCGTGGGTGTGAAATCCCGCATAAACTCTTTTATGTCCTTTTTCTGCGTCATCCGGTTTGTAATTCTTTATATGTATGTGCCAATGCCCTTTGCAACATTTTTCTTGCTCTAAAATATTGTGATCTGCTTGAGCTTGCCGCGATTCCAAGCATTTCACTAATTTCATTATGATCGTATCCTTCAATGGCATACAGGTTAAAAACGAGTCTGTATCCATCGGGGAGTTTTTTTATTGCTTCAATGATATCTTTTGCAAAGACATGGGAATCGACAAAAAACGGTTCATCTGCTTCTTTTCCTACCGCTTCAGAATCCGGGCTTGTCATGTGCCGGGCTTTTTTTCTGTAAAAGCTGATGGCTGTATTCACTGAGATGCGTGTTAGCCAGCCGGTAAAACTCCCATAATCTTTATATCGTTTTATATTCTTTAAAATCTTCACAAATGCATCCTGCATTAAGTCTTCGGCATCTTGCGAGTTTTTCGCATATCTCAGGCAAATTCCATACACATAGGACGAATAGTGCTCGTACAGCGCTTTCTGAGCCGCTTTATCCTTGTTTTTGCAGGCTGTAATAATATGTGTGTCAATGTCTGAGCAGGCCATATATGTTAGTTTAACGCAATCAGTGTTTTTCGCGCTGCATGTAATTTACTTAAAATTTGGTTAAATTTCTATAAAATTATTGTTTAGACAAAAAATTGAGGATGTTTAATTGAATTTTAACGAAAATAATGATAGTCAGAATCGTCTTTTGCTGGTTTAATTTTAAACTGTGGAATTAATATATAATTGCAATTTTTGATAATATGATAGATTACCATGGATTTCTCGCAATTATTTTATGTTAAATTTGTAGCATTATTGTATGAATTAAAACTCTGAAATCGTAATAAATATGTTCGATTTATATCCAAATGTATTGTGTTTTAGGAAAATCAATATAAATTGTAATTTTTTGTTCTGAATGAAATATATTATAAGAGTGAAATTTGAATATTTGTTACTGAAATTGTAATATCTGATAAGGAAAATCAGATACTGTTAAAATCATTTTGCAATAGTGGTTTAAAGGTTATTTATTGGCTAAAGCGATGTGTTGTTTTTTTAAAGTTAGTTGTTGAATATATAGATTAGCATATGTACAAAAATGTTGGAGAACTATTAGGTTTTGAAAGCTTTTATCCAGAAGAAGATATTAAAGATTCTCAGGATTATTTATGTGGTAATAGTAAATCATTAATTCTCAGAATAGTAACAAAATTACTTTCTTTAAGTGAAAAAGATGAGAATAGTGATATCGAAATTATTAAAGAAATATTTAGCAAGCCAAATGCAAAGTACCGTAACTTTATTCTTAATACAATTGCTTCAATTAATCAAGATAAGCGTATTAAAATTTTCAATCCATACAGTAGCTTAAAAATATTCGAAGATTACTTTTATTCTCAAGAAAAAAGCACAGATACTGGAAGTCAAAATGCATATCAATTTGAAGTTAATTTCTTCAAAGCATATTTAACTTATAATTCAAAACAAATAAAGGAAAAAGAAATATCTAGAAATAAAATAAAAAAACTAGACACATATGATCAACCACCTATGATTTTATTCTGCTCTAATTATCCAACATTGAGCCTTGAGAATTTTATCCCAATCAACAAGTTAATTGTCCAGACTATTAAGGCTATTAAATTATTCCAACTATTGGAGACCAAAGAAGAAACAAATAAGTTAGTGAATGTTTTTTTAGAAAAAAACAAAGTTTCTTCTTGGAAAGAATATTTGAATATTCTATTTATAATTAATAAGGCAATTATTGAAAATAATAAAAGTGAATTTAGTATTAAGGATGGTAAGTATCGTAAACTATATGAGAAGATACTTGACAGGCTTTTGTTAAGTGAAAACACTACTGAAAACAGAAAAAACTTTCTAAAAATCAGGAATAAACCTATTTATAAAACGGGACAGGGGCAGTATCGTAT
>JAQIBY010000104.1 GCA_027858835.1 Bacteroidales bacterium
TTACAAACCAGCCATTTATTGCTTATTTTATGCTATCTTTCGCATGAATCCACACTAACTCGTTTGTAAATGCTTACACTTGCTTACAAATGCTTAATACACGAATATATGAGGCTGTATTTCAGGCTTTTGGTGAGTGGGGTGTGTATATAAATGAGTTGTGTGCCATGCGAGAAAAACAACAAACAAGATAATCAATCTGATAAATGAAAGAAAATACATTAGTAATAATAATTGATTTTGATAATTTTTTTAGAAAGACAATTTTTGACTATAATGAAAAAGAATTTGAATACGAATTAAAACAATTAGTTGATGATGTATTAATAAATCAAAATGTGAACGATTTAGATTATATTTTGATTAGATTATATTCTGGATGGTATCAAAATGAAAAATTAACAAAAAAAGCGTCAGTATTATTTCAAAAAATTGCCATAGTTGATATTTTCCCTATCAAAATATCAAATAAATTAATTAATGGGAAAATTAATGTTGCAACTTCATTACATCTGCTACCAGATTATACTTGGACTGATACATATCACGAAAAGAACGGTTTATCTAGAATTAGAATTAATCGAGAACTAATATCAGAGAAATGTAATGAAAACAAACAGAATTGTCCAATTTTCATTTTGCATAACTTTACTAAAAAGAAAACAAAATTTTGCTCTGTTGAAGGTTGCTCATATCGTCAGAATGATGTTTTCTCATCAATGGTTCAGAAAATGGTTGATACTATTATTGCTTGCGATTATATTGCCTTTTGTGATAATGAAAACGTTAATTCTATTTTTTTAATTTCAGATGATGTTGATCATATTCCCGCTTTGGTACAAGGGAGCATAAAGATAAATGAACGTAAAAAATTATTTGTTGGAATTAGAAATCAACTAAAACTTGATTATTATCAAAATATTCTAAATAACTTTAATATTAATACAATCTTATTATCATGATAAACATAAAGGATATAAAAAAAGATATTATTTCATTTGCAGACGATGAAGAAGATGTAATCTTTGAAACAGATGGAACGGTATTATTTACTAGGCAAGGAACCGTAATTCAGTTTAAATTAAAAGAAACTGAAAATGGTTTGTTTGTTGTATATAATGATGCTGAAATTAAATACAGGACGTTTTTATCAAAAGAGATTGCAAGACTTGATATTTTTGCAAATAAGTTGATTGAAAAGAAAGATAGTATAGACCCTTTTATTGATGCAAATGCAACTTTATATAGTTCTTCAAAAAAAACAGAAAAGGAAAGTTTATTGTTAATCAAAGATGAATGTGATAAATCAGAATTATTCTTCGGAACTAAAATCACTTTTGTAACAGCGGATGCAGGACACGGAAAGACAGTTCTATTAAAAGAGTTTCAAAAAGCACAAGCAAAACGATTTATTGATGGCGAGAGCAATTACATCTTTTGGCATATTGATTTGCAAGGTCGAGATTTAGTCCGTTTGAATGAAGCAATAATGTATGACTTAGGTCTTTTAAGACTTTCAGGTTTGTATTTTTCTTCTATTCTTACATTAATGAAACATAATTTAATAATTCTTGGTATTGATGGGTTTGATGAACTTGCAGCAGAAATAGGTGGCGAAAATGCCTTAGGTTCGTTATCAAATCTTGTCCTTAATATGGAAGGGAAAGGCACCTTAATTGCTGCATCAAGAAGAACTTTTTTTAATACACAAGATTATATAAAAAGGACTAAAATATTACATCAAAAAATCAAGCAAGATTGTGGTTTTAATGAATTGAAAATATCAAATTGGAAGAGAAAACAAAACATTGAATACCTTGGTTATTACTTTGATAAACCTGAAAATAAATATTTAGAAATTCTTTCTATTGTTAAAGATGCAAATCATCCAATACTTGAAAGACCATATCTTTTTACAAAAATTGTTGAAATATTACAGCAAGATAATATAAGTTTAAGTGATTTTCTAGATGCAAAATCAGATAACTTTAATAATATAAATGGTGTTATTGAAGCATTTGTTAGGCGAGAAGTCTTAAAGTGGAATTATACAGATAAAGATACCGGGAAACCATATTTGTCCTTTGAACAACACATGGAGTTATTGTCAATTATTGCTTCAGAGATGTGGGAAAATCAAAATGAAATTATAAGCATTGATAATATCCAGTTTTTATTAACAATACTTTTTGAAGATTGGAATGTAGATGAAGAAATTAAATCTATAAGAATGGTTGAATCTCATGCTCTGTTAATTCCTGTTACAAATAAAGATAATTATAGAAAATTTGATCATATAGAATTTAGAAATTTCTTTATTGCAAAAGCACTTGTAGAATTTGTTAAAGATGCTATTGATAAAAATCACATTAATAATCTTAAAAAGTTTTTATACATAGCCCAATTACCAGATAGTATAGCGCATTATTTTTCAAATCTTATAAATGGTTTAGATAAAGATAAAATAGTAACAGTTTTAAAAGAAGTAATTTCTGGCGAATGGAAACCAACATATCTTCAACCAAATATTGGAACAATAATTCCGTATCTATTACATAATTTTTCACCTCAAAAAGTCATATATTTTAACAATAAACTTACTTTTTCAAGTCTGATTTTTGAAAACAAAGTGTTAAGAAATATTAATTTTGCTGAGTGTAATTTTGTTAATATAAGTTTCAATTCTTCTTTCTTACAAGATATTACTTTTAATAAATCTTCATTTAATGAAATAAGAATCTATTACAAATCGGACAATCAATTTATAAATGTTCATTTTGATAATTGCGAGATTAATGCTGTTATATTAATTGATGACGAAGGAGAGCAATACCCTGAATACACACCTACAAATATTATTTCTACTTTAAAGCAATATGGCTTTAAGTTTGACAATTTAGAAAAAAAATCAATTATTTTAGATGTTAGAAATCAGAAGTTTAATAAAACTGTAAAAAGATTTATCACAAAATTTAATAAATCTATTTATCAGTATGAGATTGATATTAAAGAAGAGTCTTATTATTCAAATTCAAAGGAAATATTGACTGATATAATTCCTCTTTTAATAAAACATGAAATAATTTCAGAAGTTGAAACAAAAAACACTCGTCAAGTTAACTCTAAGGCTTGGCGTTTAGTTTATAAAGATATTGAAGAAATTATGAAAGCAGAAGAAGATAATAAAAGTGAATTATCAAAATTTTGGAAAGAAGTTAATGAACATAAATAAAGCACGAACGCCCAACATTGGCTATACGTAATGCGGCGTAAAGGGCTATATGAGAGTAAATACAATAAACAAACTAATCGGTAAACGGACAGTGAAGTGCCTTGAAAACCCACACTATGCATAGCCTAGGACGTTGAACTAAATCCTTTTCCCAGTCTTTGAATTTCAAGCCGATTTTGTGTGTTTCTAGGCTGATTGTTGAATCCTAAGCAGAGCCCTAGATCGTTCCGTAAAAGCAAAAACATGAAAAAATATTTTCAAAACCTGCCATTTATTGCATATTTTATGCTATCTTTCGCATGAAACCATACTAACTCGTTTATAATTGCTTACACTTAATAACAAATGCTTAACACACGGATATATGAGGCTGTATTTCAGGCTTTTGGTGAGAGGGGTGTGTGTATAAATGAGTTGTGGTGCATTAAAACAAATCACACTCAGATAAAATACAGATATTATTTGGATATTTATAAAAACGAATGTATTTTTGTATTCAGATAAAATACGGATAACAAATGGATAAATATATAAATAAACTAAACTTCGATTTTCAAATAAATCAGAAAATATTAAATCTGATTTCTCAAATTGACTTATATAAAGGTAAATGGAATAGTATTGAAAAGCAAGAGAATATTTACTTGAAAGAATTACGAAAGATTGCTACAATTGAAAGTGTTGGTTCATCAACAAGAATTGAAGGAGGAACACTTACAGATAAAGAGATAGAAGAACTTCTGAATGATATAAAAATAACTAAACTAAAAACAAGGGATGAACAAGAAGTTGTCGGTTATTATGATACATTAGAAATAATTTATGAAAATTATGATAACATAAAATTATCAGAAAACTACATTAAACAATTACATCAGAATTTATTACGATATAGTGATAAAGACACAAGGCATCGTGGAGAATACAAGTCTCTCTCAAACAAAGTTGTTGCTAATTATCCAGGCGGAATACAGAAAGTCATTTTTAATACAACAGAAGTTCATTTGGTTAATAATGAAATGAATGATATAATTAGTTGGACGAATACACAATTTGAAAATAAAGAAATTCATCCTTTAATAATTGTCGCAAATCTTGTTTGTGAATTCTTATCAATACACCCATTTCAAGATGGGAATGGAAGATTGTCAAGATTATTGACGACTTTGGTTTTGTTACAAAAAGATTATTTATTTATTCAATATGTATCTTTTGAAAACTTGATAGAAAAAACAAAGAAAGAATACTATCAAGCTTTAATGGAAGGACAAAAAAACAGAAATAAGGAAAATGAAAGCATATCCAAATGGATATTATATTTTCTCGACAAATTGAATGTGTTAACTCAAAGTCTTGATGCAAAATATGATGTTTTTAAGTCAAAAGGAGGGTATTTAAATGAAAGACAAAAGGAAATAAAGGAGTATTTAAAGAAGAATCAACCTCTGAAAATATCTGATTTGGGCAAGAAATTTGAAAATATAAATATTAATACCATAAAAAAAGACTTGCAGTATTTGAAAAAAGAGCAAATAATTAAGAGTATTGGAAAAGGAAAAGGAACCGTGTATATAATTGATGAAGAAAAATAACGTCACCACAACAAAGGCTCATACATAATGTGGGGTTTTGTAGTAAAATTGAAAATATAAACATAAAATAGACATCGGAGTAGGTTGAAAGTGAAGGGCTTTGAAAACCAACACTATGCATAGCCTAGGACGTTAGCGGCAATTTTAAAAACCTTCAATCCGGCAAAATGATTCGATATACAATTCTAATAATCTCACTCTATTTTAGCATTATTAATCCAATATTGTCACAAATAGATACTGCTGTTTTCGTGTTTGGAAATTCTAAATATTTAGTGCCTGATGAAACAAACCCATTATTAACACAGGATTTCATGGAAAACACCATCTATCCCAAAAGTGATAGTCTATTACATAATTCAATGCTTTTAATTGAAAAATTTGATGGATGTCAACGTAAGAATTTCAAATCATTGAAAGATCTTATTGTTATAATAGATTTAAACAATGATGGATTTGACGATATTGTTGTAGATTCATTCTGTTGGGGGCTTAACTGTTATAACTCTAGAATTATATTTAATGATAATGGAAATTACGATAAAAGAATAACCGTAAATGGAGTTGTTTCAAATGTTGCAATAGAAAATGGTAAAATTTTGGGGTATTATAATACCATACCTCCATGTTGCAATTATCCATTCTGGAGAGTATATTATAATGAGTTTAATACTAATTTCGAAACTGAACAAAAGTATGCCGTTGAATATTGTGTCAATTTTAAGAAAAAAGATATTAATAATTTTATCTCTGAAAAAGTTCGCATTGGCTCAGACACAATATGCATTGCCTCAAATTATGAAAGTTTTAATGATACTACTGCAAATGAATTACCTGACGGAGGTATCTCATGTGTACAATTAAAATCAAAAACTGCAACATTATTATATAAGACAGAAAACTATGGAATTGTAATAATACAAAATTCAAAGGAGTTTTATGAAATAAAACCAGAAGACAACACTTACATCTGTGGGTGGATAAGACTATCTGATTTGGAGAAATAAAACACCAGCCCATAATATATAGCAATACGAGCACTGCGCCAGCCTTGTCCCGATATTTCGGAAAGCCAGCGAGTATTCCTCTCGGAATGTAGCCGGGACAGGCTAATTCAACCAAATTCTTTTGCCGGCTTATGTATTTTAAGACAGTTTTGTGTGCTTTTCAGTTTGATGTTTATTTGGTATTACTTAATAATTCATTTTTTTTTTGTATTTTTATGATATGAAGTTAGAAGAGATTAAAATACAGTATGAAAAATATCAACGGGATGAAGTTTCAGAAGACATCCTCGAATTGTTGAAGCATGCCGAAGAAGCGGTTAAACGCGCATATGCTCCATACAGTAAGTTTAGTGTTGGTGCTGCTGTCAGACTTGCAAACGGAGAAATTATTACCGGAAACAATCAGGAAAATGTGGCCTATCCTGCCGGATTGTGTGCTGAACGAGTTGCACTTTTTTATGCCAATGCTAAGTATCCCGATATCCCGGTTACGGATTTGTTAGTTGTTGCCGAATCAGGAAATCAGGGAATTACGGAAATGCCGGTAACCCCTTGCGGCTCTTGTCGGCAAGTGATGCAAGAAACTGAAAGCAGATATCATAAACACATGCGGGTTATCCTCGCAGGCAAGGAGGAGTTATGGGTGTTTGAAAATGGCTCGCAGTTGTTGCCTTTGAATTTCACTGAAGATTTCTTCACAGAGTAATCTGCTCTCCATGTGAATAGTGCTAAGTATTCTTTAAGACAATACTGATTATTTTTGTTTTTGGCGGAATTTTTGACGCGAAGCAAGCAAAAATCCTGACAAAAACCGATTAAAATCCATTCAAATTCAGATAGAGTGTCGGTAAAAGTAAGAGAAATCCGACAATTACTAATGTCAAAATCATAGGCCATACCCATTTCAACCATTTGTCATACGGAACTTTAGCAACTCCCAATGCTCCGATTAACACACCGCTTGTTGGTGTAATCATGTTGGTAAACCCGTCCCCAAATTGAAATGCAAGCACGGTAGCCTGACGTGAAATATCCACTAAATCGCTGAAAGGTGCCATAATCGGCATGGTAAGTGCCGCTTTTGCAGATCCTGATGGAATGATGATATTCAGAAAATTTTGTATGGCATACATGACACCCATAGAGCCGGTTTTTCCCATGTCATCCATACCGCGAGACAAGCTGTACATAATTGTGTCAATGATTTTCCCGTCTTGCAGAATAACAATAATTCCGCCTGCCAGTCCAACGACTAAAGCAGCTGATAAAATGTCTTTTGATCCGTCAATGAAAAGTTTAGTAATTCGATTGGCAGATGCATTCATCGCAATTCCGCTGAAAATTCCCATGACAAAGAAAAGTGTGCCGATTTCCATGACATACCAACCGTAGCCCATCACGCCGACAATTAAAAAGACAATGGTGAAAGCCAATAAATTCAGGATGTAAAAATGCTGAGATTTTCGCAGTGTGAAAAAGCTTGTTACAGCAAATAATCCGGTTGCTATCGGAATGGCCGGAAGCTCAGTCGATGAATTTCCGACACTTAAAATTGTTTCGGGGTATGCTATAGAAAATGCAATCAATCCGGCTAACAATAATGCATATGATACCCATGATGCAAGCGGTGTATTGTATTCAAACTCATCTGATAATTCAGCTTTTTTATCGCGCCAATAACTGTCCGCTTCGTACATGGGTGAGCGTTTCGGATTGGCTTTTATCCGTTTTGCATACCACAAAATAAAACTGAATCCGACGAGGTTAATGACTAACCAGCACACCATCCGGTACTCAAAACCACTAAAAATCGGGATGTTGGATAATCCTTGTGCAATACCGATTGTAAACGGATTAAATACGGCGCCAGCAAATCCCAAATGAGCAGCTACATATACCAAGGAAACCCCGACAATGCTGTCATATCCCATGGAAATGGACAAAGGAACCAAAATAATAACAAAGGCGATGGTTTCTTCGCTCATGCCAAAAATCGCACCGAATAAACTGAACATAATCATGATTAAAACCATGACAATATTGTTCACGCCGATTCGTCGCATAAGCCGATGTTTCTCAAGTTTTTTGGTATAACGCAAAAAAGCCATAATCCCTACATCAATTGCCCGACTGGCATTCATAATCCAAAAGGCACCCCCAATCATCAAAATAAAAATAATGATATTGGATTGATTAACAAAGCCTTGAAACATTGCAGAGAACACTTGCCAAGTTTGTGGTGATTTTTCAACCGAGTCATAAGATCCGTCAATAATCATTTCCTTGACAGAGCCATCGTCCATAGTTTTATATTCGCGTTCGTATTCGCCGGCCGGAACAAACCAGGTTAGTATTGCAGATACAAGAATGAATCCAAAAATAATAACATAGGTGTGGGGTACTTTCTTCAGCATAATCCAACATTTTTTGTAAAGTAAATAACAAAAATTTATCTGACAAAATTATTCCGATAGTGTCGAGTGAGTAGGGGATTTTGAACCTTTTCGATAAATATTGGTTTTCATATCAAATTTAACCACATGAACACAAATATTAAAACCGTAGAGAGCCTTGATACACTGAATGAAATTCTTGAGAAACAAGATGCCGTCTTGCTCTATTTTTCGCATGATAAGTGCAATGTCTGCAAGGTATTAAAGCCAAAAATTGCCGAATTGCTTGCTGCAGATTTCCCAAAAATGGAAATGCATTATGTGAATACCGAGGAATTGCCCGAGGTTGCAGGACAACACCGTGTTTTCGCTGTCCCGAGCATATTGGTTTTCTTTCAGGGGCGAGAAAGTTTCCGATACAGCAGAAATCTTTCGGTTACCGAACTAGCTGCTACAATTGAAAGACTGTATTCAATGCTTTTTAATGAGGATTAAAAAACAGGGATGCTATCGGATCAAGCAAAAAATCTGGGGGAGAAATTTTTTTTGTGAGTTAGGATTTCGTTTAATTATTAGTTAATGACCACGCAGTGGTCAAACATGAATAACCCTGGGTGCAACCCGGGGGTAGCAAAATTAGATACATAGTTTTTGGCATAGCTTTTTGCAATCCCGAGCCCAAGTCCGAAAGCTTTCGGACTCGGGCTTTAGGGAGCAAAAACGTATGCCAAAAACACTCCGATATGATTTAATTAACCCCGGGTTACGGAAAAATCCTCACCCGGGGTTATTCATGTTTGAGCCCTTCAGGCTCATTATAAAGATTCCATAAATATCTGCGAATTATATCCCCCAACTATTTTGTGATTACCCATTTAGTTCACAATGACACTATTTGATGATTTTTTTACTCACAGTTTGCGAGTTTTTTGTTAAACGTAGGATGTAAATACCTGACGAAAAGTTTTCTAAGGATATTTGTTGGGCATCTGAATGTAATTTTCCGTTTTCAATTGCTTTTCCGTACATATCGCTAATAATATAGGAAGCTCCTTTAGCATTTTCAATCACAACATAATCTACAACCGGATTGGGATATATCGCAATATCCATCAAGGAATTTTTGTGAATGACTGTTTCAATCAGATAGGTCAAATCATCAATACAAACATAGCTAGGTGCCCATGAATCACTGCTGTTAATTGCGATTTTAAGATAGCTTATCCCAAGCATTTCTGATAAATCAATTTCGGTCCAATCATCAAGAATCATAGAATTGTCGTTTGTAAAATCAGCCAAATGTGTTTGCAAGGCTTTTACAAGCTCATTTTCTGCATTGTACCCGCTAAAAGTGACTGTCAGAGAATCTCCGGTACTGAATGTTCCGGTTCCACTGTCATCTGTGCCTTTCATGTAGTGGTATCCCCAGGTATGATTTGCAATTTTTACAGATTGTAAATTTACGGTTTCACCAAAGGAAATGGAATCAGAAACTCCCCATGAAGGATAGTAAATTCCATAAGTGCCTGTATTTTCAGGATTTGCATACACAGAGAAATTAGTAAAATCGGCAGTAACTGTATCGCATTGATTGGAATATGCCATTCCCCCAAATGAGTTTGAACCACCCCAATCGGTGTGATTTACCGAAAAATGAACATTTCCGCTTTGATAATGAAAAACTTCTGTTTCCATTTCCGTGCCGCTGTGGTCAGCACCTCCGTCGTAATAAGATTCTGTTTCAAGATTCAAGTCTTCAAAATTGGCAACTTGCTGTGCCTGTCCCTGTGTCATTCCTGCCAAAAAAAATCCGGCAATGATTACAATTTTCATGTGTTTTTTCATCATAATAAAATTTACAAACAATAATTGATTACGCATTAATCAATATTTGTTGCAAACAGGTTAGGGGAAAATGCAGAAATTCGCTTTTTCCAGCTTTTTACCCGAAAGCTTTCAAATATTGTTGCCTGAGGCAGGTCTTCTGACTTACTCCGGTTTTTGAAGCCTTCCCAACCGCCGGCTGGCGATCAGTGGCAGGGTACAAAAACCTTTGATGGAGATTACAGCAGCGGGTACTGTTACCGATTTTCACGGCATTCCCTTTTCATCTGTTTTGACATTGTCAAATTCAGAACCAAAGACAGTACAAAAATCAAAAAAATGATTGAAAGTACCAAGCTTAATATATGGATTTTTTTTAATCTGCTTCTATGTTAAATATAGTCAGTGGATTATGCATTATTTTTGAAAGTTGAGACAACCATCATGATTTTTTTTTCGTCAATTAACAAAACCATAACACTAACCAGTATGAAGTTTTTAAAAATTATTCTTGTCGGAGTTTTATTTCTTTTTAGTTACCATTTATTTGCTCAGCTTGTGTCTTCAGATGATGCACAACAGATTGCCTCGAAATTTGTCAGTAAAAAATTTGGTGTCAATGAAAAAAGTATGCCAATGCAGATTCGAACAGAAAACAACGAAGCAGTATTTTATACATTTCGTTTTGCTAGTGGATTTGTTATTGTATCTGCGGAAAGCAGCTATGAGCCAATACTTGCATATTCAAATTCTGGGACTTTACTAGAAAATCCCGAGAATTATCCACCTGCCATGAAACAATGGATGGATAATCTGTCTCAGGATATTTTGAGAGTTCGTTCTCAGAATATTGAAGCAAGTCCGAGAGCATTGGAGAATCGGCAGCGCATTTTGTCTGATCAGCCATTTGTGCAAACAAGAGCAATAACTCCATTGCTTTCCACTACATGGAGTCAGGGTTGTGGGTATAATGCGGATTGTCCTACAGATGCTGCTGGTCCTTGTGGGCGTGCTTATACCGGCTGTGTGGCAACTGCTCAAGCTCAGGCTATGAAATATTACGAACATCCGGTAAACGGTGTCGGCTCACATTGTTATACACATAATGATTATGGCGAATTGTGTGCTGATTTTGGTGCAGCAACCTACGATTGGGCGTCTATGCCGAATGGCAGCGGAAATTCGGATGTTGCGCAATTAATGTATCATTGCGGAGTATCTGTCAATATGAATTACGGACCATCAAGTTCCGGTGCATATACCAGCAGTGTTGATAATGCATTGCTTGATTATTTTGATTACTCAACAAATCTAAAATATGCAAGTAAATTTAGTTTTACATTGTCACAGTGGGAAGAATTAATGCGAAAGGAGTGTGATGCCGGCAAAGTGATGATTTACAGAGGCACCGGGTCAGGTGGGCATGCCTTTGTTCTTGACGGATACGATGATTTTGGAGCTTTCCATTTCAATTGGGGGTGGGGCGGCTCTGCTGATGGTTATTTTATGATGGATAACCTGACGCCTTCAGGTCAAGATTTTTCTAACTCAAATGCTGCTATTATTGGGATGGAACCTAGTGCAGATTTTCCGGGTTTAGATTTTTCAGGATTGACAAGTTTGTCTTGTGGAGCAACAAATGCCATTGATTTATCGAGTGGTGTTTCAGTGGTTAATAAATACGGAAATGCATATCTTAACGCCTACGGTAAAGAGCGTACATTTGAGTTTACCACAAGCTATCCGGGAAGAATAACCATCGATATTGAGTCAGAAAGCGACGATATCACCGTGGTTTTACTTTCACATCAACATCAGGATTCTGTCATTGCATACGGAGCCAATGGATTAATTATGGACAATGCAGATCCCGGAACTTACTATCTCGTGCTAGATGCTGCTAAATCTCAGGACGCAAGTTGCGACTTGACCGTCATTTGTCCCACTGAAGATGCCGATTTAATAATCAATTATGCCGAGGCAATTCCACAATCCATTGAAACCGGTCAAACCAATGTCTTGTTTCGCTCAAGATTGGAGAACATTGGAAATGCAGATGCAATCGCAAGTACGATTAAATATTATTTGTCTGATGATGCAGTCTTTGATGGTGCAGATTTATTATTGGCAACGACTGTCGCTCCTGCAATAAATGCCGGAGAACAAGTGATTGTTGAGTCATTTCACACCATGCCGACTTTACCTGTGCCCGGTGGGTATTCATTAATTGCTGTGCCGGATGCTGAAGATGTTGTTTTAGAAACTGTTGAAGATGATAATTATGTCGGATATGTCAGTGTTCCTGATCCCGGTGTGCTCGATTGTTCGTCTGCTTATTCATTAACTGATGGGGCATGGTATTGGGGAGATACCGAGGCTGAAGGAGACTCAATTATCGATGAATATTGGTGCGGATGGAATATGACCGGAAAAGAAATGATTTTTTCATTTACACCAACAGCTTCCGGGATGGCGAATTTGTGGTTTTCCGAAAACCTATCGGGAACTGATCTTAAAGCAATGGTACTTCCAACATGCAATGAAAATTCAAGTTGTGTAATGAATATCAATGTTTGGGATCAATATGATACCATTGTTAATGATTATTTCTATGTAGTAAACGGGGTCGAATATTTTTTGGTTGTTGATGGACAAAATGGTGTAAATGGAGAATTTGGTGTGAAAGTTGATTTTCCGCAAGCCTGTCCTGAAGATACTGTGATGTATTGGGGCAGTCCCGATTTATGCGAAGATACTTGGGGTTTTGGATTACAAGCATTATGGGGATATTCACAATATCAGTGGTTTAAAGATGGTGTTCCGATATCAGGCTCCACGGGAAATTATCATTCGGCTCAAGTTACCGGGGATTATTATGTGGAAATTACTGAAAATGGCTGCACTGTGGAATCTCAACACGTTCAGGTGACATTCTCTGCTGCACCGGATACAGCGCATATTGTTGCAAATACAGCAACCGATGTGTGCTTTGGTTCTTCGGCGGAACTTGAAGTGGATGCCGGTTATACCTATGATATCCAATGGTATCTTGATGGAAATGAAATTCCCGGAGCAACAGGAATTACTTACAATGCCACACAATCGGGTTCTTACCATGCGGATATCATTAATATTTCATGTCATTTGAGCAGCAATTCCATTGATGTACAAGTATCTCCGGAAATTATTGATTTTAATGAACAAATTCCTGCCACAGATATTGGAGCGGTTTATCATTTCCCCTTTAATGAAAATGATAATGATGCCATTGGAAATTATTCTGTAAACAATTGGAGTTTAGTTCCTGCTGACGACAGACATGGGAATTTCTGGTTTGCACGTGCATTTAACGATCTAAATGATTTTACTTATGTGACAACGCAATTCACTGATCCCGAGGTGTTCACGCACTCAATTTGGTTCAAAACAACAGAAACAGACGGTGCCATACTTATTCAGTTTAATGATGCACTTTATGGTGGTGGAACACCCGACAGAATCTTATACCTAAGTGATGACGGACATTTGCATTTTTATCTCGCAAATTCCGGCACACCGGTCGAATTGTCGTCTGCAGGTGCGTACAATGATGGAAATTGGCATAATGTTGTAATAACTGCTGGCACTTATGCAAGTATGCGCATTAATAATGATGAAGAATCTATTATGGATGTTACCCCATTAAGTCTTGATGCACTCACCGGATACTGGGTGTATGGTGGCACTGAAATCCCTGGTGGATTATCCGACCCACCATCTGATCCTTATTTTCAAGGGGTTTTTGATGACATTAGATATTACGATCGGGAATTACCTTGGATGGAAAGTGTGTATTTTATAGATGATATTGATTTGGAAGCAGAGCTTCGTTTCGATACGGTTTGTGATATGGGTGATGTGTATCTCGATTTCACAAATTCACAGCCCGGCATTCAATACCATGTGAGAAATGTAGTTACAGGCGATACAGTTTTCGGTTCTCCACTTGGAACAGGTGGTAGTATTTCTGCTGGTCCTGAAATGTTTTCTAGTCCTGGGATTTATGATTTTGAAGTGCTTGCAGTTGACACAGCAACCGGTTGTAGTACACAACTTTCTGAACCGTTTCAGTTTGTGGTTCTACCTTCTTTGACACCGGAAGTTAGTATGGATGTCTCCCCGAATGATTCGGTTTGTGCAGGAACTGCAATTACGATAATTCCACAAATTATGCAAGCCGGTGGTGCTTCACCCGAATTTGAATGGATTTTAAATGGTCTTAATCAAGGAATGGCGGATGATTTCACAATAACAAGTCCTACAGATGCAGATAGCCTTGTTTTAATTATGCATTCCGATTATGCTTGCGCAATCTCACCCACCGATACTGTCTATGAAGTATTTACTGTGCACGCATTGCCGAATCCGTCATTTACTTATCCGGCAGGAGTTTGCGAAAATGATAGCCTTTATGTAACTTATACAGGCACCACAACTGATGTCGCTTCAATTACTTGGGATATTAATGGCATCACACAATTACAAACTGGAGATGGGACACATCAATTTGCGTCAACACCGGGTGTCACAAATGTTGGATGTGAAGTGGAAACTATATATGGATGCACGGCTTACTTTGTTGGACCGGTCATGACTTACGATGCACCACAGAGTGATTTGCCCGATACCACTTGGTATTGCGATACAGGAAATCAGATTACTTTAGATGCTGGTACTGAGGCAGATGAATACCTGTGGGATGATGGAAGTACAGGGCAAACTTTGGATTTAATTCCATTCGAGACAGTTGTTTATGTGACACTGACTAACACTATCGGAACCTGTGAATTAGTGGACAGCACACGCTTAGCTCCCTCAGAGCATGCATTTGCTTTCCCTGAAGCGCCTGATACAACGGTTTGTGTTGAAGATGGATTTTACTACGAAATCCCTGCAGAATTTACCAATGTGGAATGGTCCGTTGACGGAAGTCCGTTTTATGGAAATACGTTGAACTACGCCTATGCCGGAAATGACAGTATTCTTGTCACATTGAATTATACAAATATGTACGGATGTGATTTACTTACAGATCTTATTTTGAAATTTGAGGTCTGTACAGGGATTGAGAACGATGAAATAACTGATTTTGCAATTTATCCGAATCCAAGTCAGGGCGAGTTTTATATTGAACTGCCTTCGATTACGCAGGATGCAATGATTACAGTGCATGATATTACCGGGAAACAGCTTATGTCCATTCAGCCGGCAAATGCAATAACACGAATTAATATGAGTGACTTTGCGGATGGATTTTATCTGATAAAATATCAAAGTGGGAATCAAATTGTTACTAAACGCCTCGATTTGATCCACTAACATGCCATATTTTATGGTACTACATAGAAAACCCGGTGAATGCCGGGTTTTTTTGTGTCAATGTGTCGATATTTTTTTACAAGGCGATGCACCGCATTACACACCGCTTAGGTTTCAGGTTCGCTTTTTACAATTTTAGTGGGTTTTACCCATTTGCGAATAATTAAACCAAAAATTACAGCAGAAAAGAAAGTGAACATTCCGTAAACAACTGCCGGCAAAGCCATCTGATGATTTCCTAAAAAAGCCGCACTACTTGCAATGGTAATGGCAAGCGCAGAATTTTGTATGCCTACTTCAACCGATAAAGTAATTTGTTTTGCAATGTTTAAACCGGTAAATCGAGCCATCCAAAATCCAGTTAGCATTCCTAATATATTCAAAGCGAAAACCCAAGGTGCAATTTCTAAATATTCTACAATTGAGGTGCGTTGACCTCCGTTTTTTTCAAAAATCACAAAACTATACACTACCGCAAGTAAAATAACGGATAGATATTTCATCACTTGCTCGATTTTGTAGGCCGTTAAGCGTCTTTTGTGCCTCAAAAGCATTCCGAGACTTGTAGGGATCAAAATCATAGCAAATATTTTCAATACAGTTTCCTGTATTGACATGGTGATAATTTCAGATTCGCCGAGAAATTGCGACATAGCAATCCAGATAATGGCCGGCAAACTTCCCAGAATAACTACTGAATTAACGGTAGTCAGTGATACTGAAAGAGATACACTGCCTTTAAGATAATAGGTAATAAGATTGGAAACGGCACCGCCCGGACATGCAGCAATAATCATGATTCCAACTTTCATTTCATTGCTTAAACTTGAAATACTCGCAATTCCAAATGCGATGAGCGGCAAAATGATAATTTGAGCTGACAGCCCTATAATTAATTGCCGGGGATGTTCTAATATTCGCTTGAAATCTGAAATCCGTAGGCTTAAGCCCAGATTAAACATGATAATCGCTAAAACTGCTGGTAGAAAATATGTCGATATTAAAGTTCCTTGCATTTTAAAATCGAAATTTCAGCAAAAGTAACGATTTTTGAAGCAATACCATATGTAATATTGTTTTTTTCAAGAGTAAAAACCCGTAAGGCACCAACAAGCCCATTATTTAATTTACGTGCAGGGAATAAATAAATCTTTTTGTGGATTTATACAGAAAACTGCTTGTCCGCACGGATTGTCAAGTAATTTGGCATCGGAATCAGGAAAAATATTTGATAAAAACCCGGCGGATTCTTTTAAGTAAAGACAATGAATAACTGGTGTGGTTTCACGTTTGATACAGAGTTTATCTAATGCTGCAAATTTTTCTTTTAGCTTTATGGTGTCAAAGCTTAAATCATATTTTTTTAAGAACTTTTCAATAAATTGGATATTGTTTTTTACTGCTTCATCATCCTTGTTAAACGTAAGCAATACAGGCAATTTCAAGTGTTTTGAGAGGTAAGTGAGCCATGGTGCAACCGACTTTTGATCACGCTTCATGTTTGTTCCCAAACTCACAAGCTTTGGTGCATTAAATTCATTTTTTCTTGGAATAATCAGACATGGAATACGTGATTTTCTAAGCATTTTTACCATAGTGGAGCTGCTCAAAAATTGAACGTCGTTATGGCTGTGCACGGCCGAAATACAAAATAAAGCATCGATTTCCTCTGCTATTTGACTTAATAGACTGCAATTGCAACCTTCTCGGATAAAATCATTACCCGGAGGATTCCCGCATGATGCCCGGTAAGTTTCCATTTTTGTTTCAATGTCGGAGCGAGTGTAGGTTTTCCCGAAAATAACATCTGTATTATGATCAATCACAAAAAGCAAATCAATTGGCTTGTCAAGTGTTTTGAAAATATAACTTAACCAACGACTTAAATTCTCACTCAGCGACGAGAAATCAATATAGACGAGAATGTGTTGCTCTTTTTTTTCCATGCTCAATGATTTGAACAAAGATAAGCAATTATTTCTAGAGTCAGGGTTCAGGGTTCAGGAGTTAGGAGTCTGTCAATGCCTGAATAGGGTTGACCGTTTAAAACTATTTACTAATTATGTTTTTACACATTAAATTCTGACTATACTTAATTTGTTTTGTTGTCATCTTTAATAATTTAACATTCC
>JAQIBY010000105.1 GCA_027858835.1 Bacteroidales bacterium
GGAATGTTAAATTATTAAAGATGACAACAAAACAAATTAAGTATAGTCAGAATTTAATGTGTAAAAACATAATTAGTAAATAGTTTTAAACGGTCAACCCTATTCAGGCATTGACAGACACCTGACACCTAACACCTAACACCTGACACCTGACACCTGTTTCAGCTTTCCACACTTACTGCTTGTTTAACTAAGTCGCCATTCAGATTAATTTCTAAAATGACTCCCGGAACATCCTCAAAATACGTGTGAATGTATGTGTAGATTCTGTCATTTTTTATTCGTTCGGGTTTGAAATACCAAACACTATAGACATTCTCAGCATTTGACAGGATTATGTTTTCGCACTGAATACCACAAATCACTTTGCTTTTTTCTGTGGGAGTTATTGTGAAGTTCGGATTATAAAGCGTGTCGATTGCTTTCCGTTTTTCAAATTGATCAAAACTGGAAAACACCTTATCCGTATTTGCATATTTCTCATAAAATGTTGAGCTGCTCGTAATCATTTCTTGCTCAAAATCAACATCAATATGCATGCGATAATCGGCAATTAAATACTCATATTGACACTTTTCATTCGAAAAATAATCGCTTGTTTTGTATTCTTGCGTTGCAGCATAATTGACATAAGTAACTTGTATTTGTTTTGATTTGCTTATCTCATCAGAAACAAAACTGGAGCAAAGAAAAACACAAATAAGTAAGAATAAGCCGATATTTTTCATAATGAATCATTTTATGATGAGAAACAAAAATAAGAAAAGAAAAACGCCGGACAAATCCGGCGCTTAGTTCAGAATCAACAGTATTTTAGGCTGTTATCATGTGGCTTATAAAACTCTATTCTTTAATCTCTGTTTTTGCGAGATACCAGTCAATCATTTCATAAGTGCTTTTCTCGCGTTCAGCCATTGCGTCTAAGTTTGCTGGTGGAGGAACAATTACTTTGTCTCCCGGTTCCCAGTCTAATGGCATAGCGACACCATGTTTTTCGGCTGTTTGCAGTGCTTTCAACACACGAATAATTTCATTCATATTACGACCAACATTTAATGGGTAATACATAATCAAACGAATTTTCCCATTCGGATCGACGAAATATACCGCGCGAACAGCTGCGGTTTCCGCTTCATTAGGCTGCAACATTCCGTAAAGTTTTGATACTTTCATGTCGATATCCGCAATAATCGGGAAATCGAAATAAACACCGGTGTTTTTCTTTACATTATTTACCCATGCCAAATGTGAGTGAATGGAGTCAATACTCAATCCCATTAATTTGGTGTTCAACTCATCAAATTCCGGTTTACGCTGTGCAAAACCAGACATTTCTGTTGTACAAACCGGAGTAAAATCGGCAGGGTGTGAAAATAATACAACCCATGATCCTTTGTTATATTCAGAGAATTTAAGATCTCCGACTGTGGTTTTCGCAGTAAAATCGGGTGCCATGTCGCCAATTCTTGGCATTGGATTAATGTGCATTTCTTGATTTTCCATGTTATTTTTTATTTTTAATGATTATTAATTATTTATTTCGATACAAAAATACAACACAAAACAACATAAGTCAAATTGATAATTTTTATATTTGCCATAGATTTTATCTATATGACAATCGTGCAACTTGGATACATTCTCGCAGTTGAGAAATACCATAGCTTTCAGAAAGCATCTGAACATTCCTTTGTCACGCAACCGACACTGAGTATGCAAATAAAAAAGTTGGAAGAGGAGTTAGAAGTGATTATTTTTGATCGTTCGGTGAATCCGGTTCAACCAACTAGTCAGGGGAAATTAATTCTTGCCAAAGCAAAAGAAGTGGTAGAAAAACACGATGCCTTGTTGGATACGGCTTTGAGTTTTAAGAAAACACTGACCAGAGAAATTCGTATGGGAATAATCCCAACCATCCTACCCTATTTGGCCTATCGATTTATCCCCGAATTTAAACGAAACTTTCCGAAAGTCAGCTTATTTATTGATGAACTTGTTACCGAAGAAATTATAGAAAAGGTAATGAACGGCGATTTGGATGCAGGCATTATGGCAACGCCACTAGAGACACACGGACTGATCGAGTATCCGCTTTATTATGAACAGTTTTTGGCTTATGCATCGCCTCAACATAATTTATCAACATTCGACAAGTTGAATGCCTATCAAATTACAAGCGATGGATTGTGGCTGCTGAAAGACGGACATTGTTTCCGGGATCAGGTGATAAATTTATGTCATACAGACAAGAATTACATTCAAAAATATGAGGTGGAATTCAGAACCGATTCATTTAACTCTATCATCCGCTTGATTGATACTGAAGGCGGCTATACTTTACTTCCCGAGCTAGCAAAATCAGATTTATCGGGAAATCAGCGAAAGAAATTGCGGGGATTTTATCCTCCAATTCCTACACGGGAAGTCAGTTTATGTTATCGGAAAGGCTATCCTCGCACGCGCTTGCTAGAGGCCTTAAAAAGCAACATCATCAATAACATTCCAACAAAAATGAGGAAAAACAAGGTAAAATAATTCCTTTGACATAAAAAAAGAGAGGATAATAAAACCCTCTCCCTTCAAAATCTTTAGGCACTAATTTAAAACAAATAACGGACACCTAAGGCAGCACCCCATCCGAGGCCTGAATTGTCTCCAAGGAAATCCCACATCGGGCGTGCGTCAATACTTAATAAGAGCGGCACGGAATGTACATTAAAATTGTATTCAATACCAACTTGCCCTCCAAGTGCAACATTAACATACCCGTCGTTGTCGTTGTAAGAATAAAAACCCACACTGGCTCCAGGACCGATATACCAATTTAAACCTCCTGTGATATTCCAATTCCAGTGGTAAATTGCAGCTAAATAAAATCGATTATGATTTGAATTTTGACCAAAGCCTAGATCAAGTTCCAGCCGATGTGCATCACCTAAGCCTTTCTGATAAGAAATTTCACCACCATAAACACTACCACCACCTAAACGCAGACCAATCGCATTCGAACTTACCTGAGACTGAGCCAAGAATCCAAAAGCAAACATTGCCGTAATTAATAAAATTATTTTTTTCATAGTTCTTTTTTTTAGTTGACGAAAGTATCAACTATATAAATTTGATCTAATTACATGCTGTACAAACATTCGATGCTGCAGTTTGTTCGATTATAAAAATATAAGTTTCGAATAACGATTTTGAAACATTAATGTCCGGTAAAACTAAAAATGGCAATTTAATGTATGAAAAAAAAGGATCAAGCCAAAAATCTGGGGGAGAAAGTTTTTTTGTGAGTTAGGATTTCGTTTAATTATTAGTTAATGACCACGCAGTGGTCAAACATGAATAACCTTGGGTGCAACCCGGGCTTATTCATGTTTGAGCCCTTCAGGCTCATCATAAAGATTCCATAAATATCTGCGAATTGTATCCCCCAACTTTTTTGCTTGATCCAAAAAAAAGAATATTTCCTGTTGTTATACCAATTGTGTTTCCAAATGATTGATAAAAAAAATTGAAACTACCAATCCCTGTTCCGAATTAACTTAGGGAATGTCAACCAATTTTAGGACGAGAGACACTTTAAATATAAAATCCTTGTGCTTATTTTAGCCAGGAAATTAATTTTAAACGGTCAACCCAATTCAGGCATTAACATCTCCTAAATCCCCAGCCTGCCGCCTGCGTGCCCATTTGGCATGGCTGGCAGGTAGCTTCTGACTCCCAACACCTGCTAGAACGGGTATCCAATTCCAAAGTTCAGAGTAAAGTCATTTAGGTTAAGCTCGTCGAAAGTACTTAACCAGCGATCATTTTCTGGAAATGCCGGATCATAAAGTGGCATTCCAAAATCGAATCGTAAAATAAAGAAAGAAAAGTCAAAACGTAATCCGAGTCCGGTTCCCAGCGCAATTTCTTTATAAAATGTGTTGGGATCAAACAGTGCACCTTCCCTGTCATCAGATTTATCTAGCGCCCAAATGTTTCCCGCATCAAAGAAAAATGCACCTTTAACAAATGCGATTAAATCAAAACGATATTCTATATTAAAAAGGAGTTTCATATCGGCAATTTGATTAAAAAGCGCGCCGCCACTGTAGGTTCCGGGACCGAGTGTTCTAACTTGCCATGCCCTGATGTCATTTGCACCACCGATGTAATATTTTTTAACAAATGGTAATCCCTGTGTTGAATTTCCAAACGGAATCCCTGCACCAATATATACTCTATACACCAGATTTTGATGTTTGTCAATTTCCTGATAAAAACGAGCGTCAATGTCGGCTTTAATATATTGCGCAAACTCTAAATCAAAAAGTTTGTATGCATTTGAGCTTGATGTAGGAAGATTTATTGTCGGCCCAAATGCACGCATGAGGTTTCCGGATGTTTCCAGATTTGTCCAAATATACCAGTGATTTTTTGTTTTTTTGATGTTCTGATTATTAAAAATCATATCCCAGCTCATGGCAGTTATGAGTTGATTCTCAAAACTGTAGCGAATATAAAGCGAGTCAATTTGTTCTCTGAATACGGGATCAAAATTGAAGATTTTTACGGTATAATACTCAATTGGGTTGAACCGATGAATAAAAAAATCATTTTTGCTCTGCCACTTATATCCAAAGCTTGCATTTCCAAGGGTCCTGGTATAATCCGGACGATTTTGATGATTAAAGCTCAAGCGAAAACTTGTGGATGGATTATGTTCTTTAATAAATCCTTCGCTTTGCAGTGGTAGCATTAGTTTTGGAACATCAAGTTTCAGCTCAGTACCAAGCTCGAAAGTGTTAAGAAAGCGTTCTTCCAAATCTTCATCACCGGCAAGCGTTTGTAATGATCCCATGAATTTTGCGGAAAAGATTTCCGCTCCTCTGAAAATATTTCGATTCTGATAAGTAAGTACACCTGCCAGCCCAAAATTTCCACTGGAATTTGTACCTTCAGCTTCTGCCGTGTAAGATTGCCGGTTAGAAGGTGATAAATAGATGTGTGCATCAAGCCAAGGGTTTTCAGCATTCCAGACTTCGCGGCGATAATCCTTGGACTCTCTAAATATAATACTTATGCCTTTAAATTGTTTAAGTGCCGATAAACTTTTTTGAGTAAGTTTAACTTCTTTTTGACTGTAATCATCTCCAGTTTTGATGTAGTTCGCTTGTAAAATAACTTCTGGTTTAATCTTCAATTCTCCATCAACAAGGAAAATAAAGTCTTCATAATGAATCGTATCTAAGCTTTGAATGTATGCTTCTTTTTCAACAGCATATTTACCACGGTTAAAATTCACATAGAAATAAACCTGCTTAATTCGTTGTCTGGTGAAAATTTCTTCAAGAAAATAGCGATCAGCTTCAAATGATTTTTTAATGCTTAATCGAATATCAACTTTCGTATTGAAATTTGTTGTGTCTGCATAATAATGGAAATTGGATTGTCCAAAGTAATAATATCCATTATTTTTCATTTGATTCAGAATTCGCTCACGTTCATGAAGCAGCAAATCCATATCAAAAATATCACCGGCTTTAACAATGGCTTTGCTTGTATCTTCAAGAAGGATATCTTTAACAAAAGGGTCAATGATATCATATGTAATCGAATTTATCGTATAAGGTTTCCCGGGCGATATTTGAAAACTGAGCGTAGCCTTTTTGGGGTGTTTTTCGTTGACAATCAAACTATCATTAATCTCAAAATTATAATATCCTTCTTTCTGAAGAAAATTTTCAAGGTTACGCATACTTTTATAATGAAGAGAGCTCTTGTAAATAACCGGTGGCTCTCCAACAACTTCACCAATACGTGTAATAAATTTGGGTAGATGCTTACTGGTGTCTTTCGGATGCGTAAGATTGTAAGTCCATAAATGAAATTTTAAAAAACCTAAAGTCTTACGATTTGGCATTTGCTTTATGGATGCCTCCAAATCGCCTTCATCAACATTGGGGTTGTCACATTGTATTTCAACTTTGTTCAATAAATACTCATCTTCGCCAACTAATTTTGTTGATTTACAGGATGCAAACAATAAAACCGTTATCAACGCAACACAAGCAATTGTAATCCAGCGATATGTGAAAATATTTCTCAAATGTTATTTTTTTTCAAAAATAACATTTTATACTGAAAAACGCATAGGATGGAGTTAAAATACAAGACGCATATATTTACATTTTCTTTTCGATTCCAAATCTATGCGTCTTGTTTTTTATCTCCTTCACAAACTTGAAATTTAGTGTTAGACAGGTTTTCTGTCAAATCCCAGAGTTTCTCCCGATCAGATTCAATTTTTGCAGCTTCAGGAACAAATGCTTCTTTGGGATAGCCCTTGTGCTCTTTTCTACCATGTGGACCATAAAAATTTCCGGGATTAACATCGGGTGAAGTTGCCGCATACAAAATGGGCAGTGCCCCTTTATGAGCAGGTTGAGTAATAATCGGCATAAGTAAATTCCCTAACACTTTAATAAACCAATTCGGTTTCATGTTTTTGAAAAGATTTGTATCAGATACACCGGGATGTGCCGCATAAGCACGTGTCTTGAAGTTACTGGTTTCCAATCTTTTGTTTAATTCCATTGAAAACATCAGGTTGGCAAGCTTACTTTGCTGATAGGTTTTCCAGCGATTATAATTTGCTTTGAAATTTACATCTTCAAAATGAATTTCACCATTATGACTTGCTATGCTTGACACGGTAACAATACGACTGTCTTCTGTTTTTCGCAAAAGCGGATACAATTTTGCCGTCAACACAAAATGACCAATGTGGTTTGTCCCGAATTGAAGCTCAAAACCATCTTTGGTTTCACCGTGAGGAGGCGCCATTACTCCGGCATTATTAATTAAAAGGTGAATGCGATTGTACTCCAAGCGTATTGCTTCAGAAAAGGCTTTAATGGACTCCAAGCTTGCTAAATCGAGTGATTTGACAATCAATTTTGCTTTCGGGGAATGTGAAAGAATTCGTTGTTTTGCACTTTCCCCTGAATCTGTATTCCGACATGCCATGATAACTAATGCATGCTTTTCAACAAGCGCTTTAGAAATTTCGTAGCCCAGACCGGAATTTGCTCCGGTTACAATCACTTGTTTTCCTGATAAATCAGGGATGTCTTTTGAAGTCCATTTTTTCATAATCGGTTTGTTTAATTTTTAATTTGTTAAAACAACAAACAAAAGCCTGAGATGTTCTTTATAAACCAGATTTTGGCAAGGATAATTTAAACGTGCTGCCCTTATTGGTTTTAGATTTGACTGTAAGCTCCCCGCCAAGCATATGTGCCAGTTTTTTTGAAATTGGAAGCCCCAGACCTGTGCCACCTTCCACAAGATGAGTATGTATTTGTCCAAAGCGCTTGAAAATGATTTCGTGCGAGTCTTCGGGAATCCCCAGACCAGTATCGATCACAGAGATTATTATATAGTCTGTATTTTCAGCCAGTCCAATTGTAACTCCTCCGTGTTTGGTGAATTTGATGGCATTACTAATGAGGTTGTCAATAATTTGCTTTATACGTATGCTATCTGACACTATTATCCCTTGATTTGAAACGCCTTCTATTGCTGTTTTTAAATATAATCCTCTGTCATTTGCTTGTTTATCAAAGAAGCGTTTTTCGGCTTCTATCAAGGAAAGTAAATCAACATTTTGCCTTTGGATTTTTATTTCTCCGGCATCTAAGCGTGATATGTCAAGAATGTCATTAACGACATGCAATAATTGTTGTGAATTTTTATGAACGATATCAATGTATTCATTGCGTTCATTTTCATCAATATCATCCTCTTTCAGCAGCTCGGAAAACCCCATAATGCCGTTCATCGGCGTTCTAATTTCGTGTGACATGTTTTGTAAAAAGGCAGTTTTCAATCGATTACTGCTTTCTGCTTTTTCTTTTGCTTCAAGTAATTCGTTTTCAACTTTCTTCATTTTACTGATATCCATATGGATGCCAATCATTCTCAAGGGCTTATTATTTTTATCCCACTGAATAATTTTTCCCCGAGACAAAATCCATTTATAATTTCCTGATTTTGTGCGTAATCTGAATCTCATCTTATAATCATCATACTCACCATTAATATAGCCCCAAAAACGTTTGGTTGTCGCTTCAAAATCATCAGGGTGAAGATTTTTCTCCCAATATTTATCCGACTCAAATTCTTTAGGCTTGTATCCCAGCATGTGAGGATATTCGGGAGAAATATTAGTGGTTTTGTTGATCAAATTAATGTCCCATAATCCCTGTTTCGAGGCGGCTAATGCCAGACGCAATCTTTCCTCATTTTCTTTTAAATCTTTTAAGGCTTTAAAACGAGCAGTGACATCATGGATAGTACTATATAATAACACCCTTGATCGCAATTTAACAGAGCCTGAATAAACTTCAACATTTTTAATTTCACCGTTTCGTTTTTTGTGTTTAAACTGAAATTGATTCTTCTTACCACTTTTTGCCTTTTCTATTTCTAATGCAACCTCCTCAGGTGTAAGAATATTGATGTTCTGAATTTTCATACTGCAAAGTTCCTTTGTCGAATATCCGTAAAATTCAGTTGCAGCATTGTTGACATCCACAATCTCACCGTTGTCCGGATCAATTAACATCATGACAGAAGTGTTTTCATAAAACAGTGTACGAAAACGGGCTTCGCTTTCTTCAAGTTCCTGTTGTTGACGCTTTTCTGTGGTAATATCCCTAATCACCCCAAACACTTTGTTGGTTGCTACGTCATATTTGGCAATGGATTGAATATCTCTTAATTGATTGTCATTTAATCGCTTTATTTTAAAGCTTACATTATAAGAGTTTCCTTCCTTAATAAGTGATGCTAATGCACTGTCTAGATAATTCCTGTCCTGTGCAAGCGGTAGTTCTTGAATATCTGAAATTGTCATTTCTGATTTTGACAAACCATATATCCGTTTAGCACCATCAGAGGTATTAACACGATTATCAGTCAAATCCAATTCCCAATTCCCAATGCTCGCAATATTTTCGGCACGCTCTAAACGGGCCTGGATATACAGGCGTTCTTTCTCTATATTCTTTTGTTCCGTAATGTCGTCAAGCAAGGCAATTACGGAAATTATCACGTTCTGTTCATTTTTAATTCTCCGAAGAAATAATTTAATCCATTTATTTTGAGTCGAGAATTCAAAGGTTTCCAAATTTTCGATAGATTCTTTGCGAGTAGCATCTGTAAGGGTTTTGAGTAAATCCGGCTGCTCAAAAACGACATCTAAGGTTTTGCCGATAATATCATCCGCTTTAACATTGATAAATGCTTCAAAGGCAAAATTGCAATGAAGAATTATCCCATTTACGTCGTAATTAATTTTAGCAACCGGTGAATGCTCAAATAAATTACGAAACATGATTTCATGGGCTGCAATTACAGCTTGATTATTTAATAGGTCAGTAATATCATGAATAATCACAAAAACATATTCCCGGTTTCTAAAATTGATAATGCTAGAATGTGCCTCAACAGGTAGTCTTTTCTTATTCTTAGTAAGAATAGTAAAAACGTAGTTTCGAGGTGATTTATCGCCTCTTTCCCGTCTATTTTTCCGTTCAATGGTTTTCTCAAGATGTTCCGAAGGTGTCATATCCAGCAAATTAAGACCTAACATCTCGTTTATATCCGTAAAACCAAGTGCTTTTACTCCCATTTTGTTAATAAAACGAATCGTCCCGTCCATATCATGGATAAGCACAATGTCAGGGATGTTATCTGCAAATTGCCAAAACGGTAACGTTTCTGGGAAAAACTCCGGTTTATCGCTATGCTTCAGACCAGCTAACTCAGACTTTAAGTCAGAAATTTGTGCTTTTAATAAAGCGATTTTTTCTATGTTATTTACCTCGGACACAATTTTAATTTCTACACTTATAAAGTGTGGAATGTAAGCATTTTATCACAAAACCACAAGTCGTTTTTTAATTGTTTGATTTTGTGTTTTAACTTCAATTAAATATGTTCCCGGAGCAAATGGCTCCAAATCAATTTGTTTATCAGACTCAAGTGGTAAGCGTTTGATAGGATTTCCCGTAATTGTGTATATCGCTACGGTACATGGATAGCTCGATGCACGAAATTGTGTAGCATGACTTGCAGGATTCGGATACAAACTAAATATAAAACTTTCCTGTAAAGTAATTTCGGTGAAATCATCAACAAAAACAGAGTCTGAAACCTCGCAGCCGTATTCATTCCACATGCTGACAGAATACCAACCCGGTTCATTAACCGTAATGCTTTCTCCTGTTTCATTAGTTGACCAAAGATAAGTATCAAATCCCGTTGCGGAATGCAAAACATAGGGCAAATCAGTGAAAATTGTATCCTCAGCAAATGAAAATTCAGGGTCAGATGTGAAGACTTCAATACTATCAGTACTACTGCATCCATTATTTGAGGCTTCAATCCAATAAATATTGGATGTATTTACCCAAATTCCTTGTGTGTCTAATCCGTTTGACCAAGTATATGTCGCATTTTCAGGACCCTCAAGATATAAGCTGTCGCCCTCGCAGATTGTCTGATCATCTCCCAAGTTTACATAGGGAGTTTCTATGCTTGTAATTACCAAATGTGCTGAAGTTTCGCTGCCGCAGATGTTTTCAACAGTAACATACAGTTCTAATTCTCCGTAAAAATCCGCTGACCACTGGATAATTGCCATTGTATCATTACTTGAAATACTGCCAAAACCACTGATGTCTGTTTCCCAAATGTAATTTACTGCATTGGTTACTCCGGAAACAGTAAAAGTATCTGTGGCAGCTGCGGAACAACGATTTGTGATTCCAACAGGAATTTCAGGAGTTTCAGGAGCATCCAAAACGTTAATTTCTACCGTATCCACATCCTGACAAAGGTTTATTCCCGTCACGGTAACATAATATTCGGTATCAACTGTCGGGGAAACAGAAATTGAGGCTGTATTTCCTCCGCTTGACCATAAATAATCGTCTC
>JAQIBY010000165.1 GCA_027858835.1 Bacteroidales bacterium
TGGAATCACGTCTTCTGCAATTGACGGATTGAATGTCGCAGATAAGATAGTAGGGCAGTAAGACGAAAAATTTCGCATCAGCGTTTCGCTAAGCAATGGTATATGCGTTGGAAAGCTGAAGTCTTGAGCTAGGGAAAAAAGAGATTGTCTTTCGAATGGAAAGGGAAAGCGAATGTTTTTCGGTTGGAAAGTTGAATATTGAACCGCAGAACACCGAATGTCGAATTATGAAGGGAAAAATGGGCTTCAGCAGATAGCTTGCCGTTTAGCACAATCCCCTAACTCCTAACACCTAATCCCTGACACCTAGCTCCTGACCCCTGCCCCCTGAAACGGTTTTCGTAATTCGGAAATTAAAATAGCGGTTGCCGTTGCGACATTAAGCGATTCCATTTCATGATTATCATCCGGAAAACCGGGAATTGCAATTCGTGAAGTACACAATTTCTCAATTTCAGCAGAAATACCCTGACCTTCATTGCCCATTATTAGTATTCCGGAAGAAATCGGTTGAAGATTGAGCATATTTTCTCCATCCATGAAACTTCCAAGTATCGGATAGTCAGGAAAATGTGATTTGTAATCTAATATAAAAGTTCTCAAATTATGATAATGTATTTTTACGCGCAGAAATGCTCCCATAGTGGATTGAATTACCTTAGGATTGGTGTAATCCACTGAGTTTTCCGAACAAATAATGTGGCGTACACCATACCAGTCGGCAATGCGTAAAATTGTTCCGAAATTTCCGGGATCCTGAACATAATCCAAAATCAACACAAGCTCTCCGTTAAAATCATCGAATGAAAACTGTGTTGCTTTTTCCATTGGCATAATTGCGACTACCGGTGCCGGTGTTTTCAAACTTGAAATTTGTGATAATTGCTTCTCATTTGCGATAACAAAATCTGAGGATTTTAAAACGGATTCATGCGCATTTATCCATGCTTGATTTCCAATGATTAATTTGGGTTTTGTTTCAGACTGCAATGCCTCAAGCACAATTTTTTCTCCCTGAATCAGATATTCCCTGAGTTCATACCGAAATTTCTTCTGCTGTAAAGCCCGAATTTGTTTTACTTGTGCATTTGTCAACATACAGCAAATATAAAATAATTTTTCAGGATAGGTGAAGCTGATTAACTCCAGATTTCATAAAATGCTATCTTCTATTGATATACCTATTTAAATGCAGATTCTGACAAGCCTACATCATTAAGTCTGAGTTTTTCAAAATAATCAGGAACTGCTTTACCTATCAATTTATCAACATAGAGTTTTGCAAGATATTGTGATAACATAAATCCATGTCCGCGTAAGCCAACAAATAAGCCCAATCCGGGATCAACAATGTATCGTGGTTCCACATAATATCCACCCCAAACTGCCTGGAATCCTACTGATGACAATTCAGGAATCCAATCAACAAACACTTCAGATACAATATTCATGAATTCACGGGTATTGACTTTCAGATTTTTGTCTGATTCCTGAGGATCAACCGCCGGAGATGCACAACCAATAATTTGTCCGGTTTCAGCAAGTTGTTGTCCGTAAACCGCTGAGAATCCTTTGTGTTTACGACGGTCAATCAACATGTCAAGTGTATTTCCATCTTTTCCGAGGAAAGGTAAACGTCTGGTAATAAATGCCTGATGCCGAACAGGATACATTCCGGTGTGAATGTTCAGTTTATTAGCAAATTTTTCGGCTTCTGGTCCGAGCGCATTCACAAAATGTTCCGTTTCAAATTCTTGATAGCTTCCATCATGTAACTGAACAAGTGCTATTGTCTTTTCTCCCTCTTTGTAAAGATCAGTTAGCTTACAATCCTCAAGCACTTTTCCGCCTTTTCCTTCTGCGATATTTCTCAGCAAGTCAATCACTTTTCCGGGCGTTGCCTGCCAGCAATCGTTGGTAATGAGTGCCGCTTTATATTTTGCTAAATTTTTATTGAAAGCAGGAGATATTTCTTTGTCAAAATCTTTCGGATCAACCATGTACGCATCACTCCATGCTCTGGAAGCATCTAATGATTGATAGGTAGCCTCATCATGAGCAAAACTCACATAGCGAATATCCCGATAATCGGTATTGCTGATGTCCTGTAAGGATTTGAAAATTTGCTTGTTTTCATTTGCAATATCAGCCAATGCGGGTAAAGAAAAGGCAGGACGTCCGCCGGCAATGTTTCGCCATGATGCTCCTCTGCCGTAATTTATCATGACAGGTTGCATTCCGGCTTCAGCCATGTATCTTAGCAATGCAGAACCTCCGATTCCACCACCTGCAATCAGGGATTTCACTTTAACGCGTTTTGGTTTTTCAGATTTTATGTTGGTGTAAATGCGTTCATCCGGGTGATGTGGGTACAGTTCTGACATTGTCAATTGGTTGGAAAGCGGCGCACGTGGTGTCGGATCGCCGGTAATTTCTATACCGTAAGGTGCAATCATCTGTCGTAAACGTTTCACGCAGCGTTTTCCGCGACAAGCTCCCATTCCAAGTCGAGTTGTATGCTTAATTTCATCGACAGAAATAAATTTCCGTTCTCCAATTACTTCAATAACACGCTCCAGAGTAACATCTTCACAATGGCAGACATAGGTTTTGGCAGGATGCTCATCCGGTCCGTTTTTAATTTCAACAGGTTCCGGATAATTTTCTTTTACGATAAATCCGCGTGCATTCATCAAATCTTCACCATGCAAATCATGAGATTTCACACGAGCCATATTGGTTTTATTGGATTTTTTCTGAATTTTCTCTATCACCCCTTCACCAATTTTTTCACCCTTGTTATCCACGAGATACACTTCGGCGCTTTCTTCAACATCGTATTCAATCGGAAGGAAAGTCCAGTCTTTTTTAAGATTATATCCGAAAATTGCAAGTCCGGGACATTGCGTTACACATTTCATGCAGCCGATACATTTGTCGAAATCAATTTCCGGAACGGTGCTGGTGGATGTTTTTGTGATTGCTCCGTAAGGACAAGCAAAAGCACATGGATTACATGCAAATCCGTAAAGACAATCAATCAACACGAATGGTTTTTCAATTGCACGAATGGGATCCGGCTTATAGGCTTCGTCAATTACTTTTATCGGATGCTGTTGAGAATCAATATATTCCTTAGAAACTGCCAAATAATCGTCGTAATCATAACGAATCTTCATGGCATCAATAATTTCATAAGCCGCTTGCTTTCCTTTCAACACAGCGCTTGTGCCTTCTCCGATTCGCAAAGCATCTCCAACCGCATATATATTGCGACCGAAAACCTGTTCGCCTTTTTCTTTTAACTGGTCATCGGGAATTAAGCCGGTACATACATTAATTGCATCAATGCCGTATATTTTTTGTTCCGTTCCCGGGATGGGTTTGAAATTTTCTGATTTAGCGATAACCGCACCAACAATTCCGGTATTATCTTCATTCGGAATGGCTTTAAGCAGGATATAACCCGTTTTAACAGGAATACCAAGTCGTCTGACACGATTTGCCTGCACGGGGAAACCGCCTTCATGTGGCATGGCTTCAATAATGGCTTTTACATTTGCTCCGGCCTGCATAAGTTGGTAAGAGGTAAGATAGCCGATATTTCCGGCTCCAATTGTCAAGACATTTTTTCCGAGCAGGGTGAATTCTTGATTCATCATTTTTTGGACAACCGCAGCGGTATAAACTCCCGGCACATCGTCGTTTTCAAAGCCGGGCATAAAAGGAACGGCACCGGTTGCTATGATGAGATGATCAGCAAGCACATAAAATATTTCATTGGTATGGATATTTTTAACGGCAAGTCGCTTATCTTCTAAAATATCCCAGACGGTTGCGCTTAAAATAATTCCGTCAGTATCTTCACCGGCAAGGGTATTTGCAATATCAAAACCACGCATTCCACCGTATTTTTTTTCTTTCTCGAAGAAGAAAAACTGGTGCGTTTGCATGTTAAACTGTCCACCGATTTTATCATTATTATCGATGACAATATTATCCACATTATGTGCATTCAAGAGTTCGCGGGCAGCTAATCCGGCAGGACCTGCACCAATAACGGCAACCTGTGTTTTATAAGTAGTATATGGTTCGTCGGTTTTTGCCGGTTCGACAGTGGGACGATAATCTTTAGGGATTTCTCGTACTTCTTTTACTCCGTCAACGGGAGTAATGCAAATTCGCTTAATTTTTCCGTCAACAAGCATTTCGCAAGCACCACATTTACCAATACCGCACTCAAGCGATCGATTTCGGTTTTGAATGGAATGTGAGTGCACTGGAAAACCTGCCTGGTGAAGTGCAGCCGCAATTGTAAAACCATTTTCAGCTTCTACAATATTCCCCTCATAGCGAAGACTAACTTTTTCGCACTTAGGAACGTCTAAAATAGGGTGTTGATTAATTTTATGCATGATTAAAATTTTAAGCGCTAAACAGCACCTAAAAATCAGCAAAAAATACTGAAGGACAAATGAGATTTATCAGCTTTTTCAATTGCAAAAATCAAACAGCATGAAGTTACGCAAACAAGTGTGGCGAGGGCTTTAAGAAGAATCTATTAATTTCTCTGCCTTAACTCGTTGTAATAATCTTTCAGCCTTTCTTTTCGATTTTTGTCGATTTTGTGCCAAGGCACTTCTGAAATTGCACCATCAATCGAAAACAAAATTGTTCTGCCTGCATTTTTGTCAATCGACATAATTTTGGCAAACGCATTTTCGGTACCGGCTTGTTGCAGTTCTTCTAAACTGTTAATCCCAACTGTATTCAATTTTAATTCTAGCACTTTTCCAATGTTAAGTGCATTGCATAGTTTTGTCATGATATCATTTTCGATTAAAGTAACAATCTTTAATATCTGAACGGCTAAAATTACAAACAAATTTTATGAAAATCTCAAAAAGGTCGAATATAGTGCTAATTTTTATAGTTTCACAATAGATTTAAAGGATATCATTTAGATATTTCATGCCAAAAGAAGATTTCTTTTAAGCTTTCTGGACGAAATTTACCATACCAAGCGAAATTTCGCAAGCGCATTTCGAGGGGGTCAG
>JAQIBY010000006.1 GCA_027858835.1 Bacteroidales bacterium
TCGAATTAATCGTTCTCAGAATAAGGATACAATTTTCAATAATTTAATAGAACGAATGGTCTTTACAAAAAATGTAACACATGCTCAAATTATATGTAGCTAAATAACGACCTCTATAACATTTTAAGGGGGATTTTCTATGAATATGAAATTTAGTAAACTTACATTCGTAATTTTGTTTTCATCTTTTATCGGCGGCATGAACTTTTCTTACGCTCAGGATGAATGTACAAATGCACCGAACATTCCAATTGAATTGTATTCAACTTGCGGAGAAATGGCATTACAATCTTTGGATTTGGGGGATGCAAGTCCATCCACAACAGCTCCTGCACCAACTTGTGCATCATTTAACAGCGGTAGCACAAATGATTCGTGGTATAGTTTTATGGTGCCCTCCGGAGTAAACGAAATGGCTTTTCATGCATTTAACTCCGATTACGTGCCAATGCTTGGATCCTCAAAGCCCGGCCTAGCTGTTTACCGGGGAACTACATGCAGCGATTTAACATTGATTAATTGCTTTGAATCAGAAGGGGCATTTATGGAAAATCAGGAAATTCGCTGGGAGATAATTCCCGACTTAATTCCAGGTGAAACCATTTGGTTGCGTATATGGGATGAAGACAATACCGCTCAACAACTCTTTGTTGCTGCCTCAGTTCGCTTAGACATGGAAGAAGACAATTGCGACACTCCTCCTGAAATGGGTACTGGCGGATGTAATATCTTATCCACAGGTGGTGATATTACAGCCCCGGAGCAATGTGGCTGGAATTCAACTGACAATACAATTTTTTACAATTTCACAGTCACTGCAGAAGATTCACAACCCTATGAAATCTATGTGCAAAATGGAGAATGTCAAGCCAATGGAGGAACCGGAGAAGATCCTGAAATTCAATTTGCTATATACCAATGGAATGGCGTTGACTGCACCGGAATTGGAGGAGCAGGCAGCACATACATGGGTTGTGCCAATGGCGTGGGCGACGTTACCTTTTCTCAAAATCTTCCCCCTGGTGATTATGTACTGGCGATGGATGGCTATAGTATGCTGTCTGGAAACTCCTTATGTACTTATGGTTTCTCTGCTCCTTTTATTGATCTAAATTTAATTGTTGAACTTAACACCTCAGATGCGATTTGTGGCCAAGGCGGTTCTGCTGCGATAACTGTATTAGAATCTTGCAGCCCATCCTATGAAATTAATTGGAGTAATGGAGCAAGCGGAACTGAAATTACTGGTCTCACACAAGGCAGCTATTCTGTGACAGTAACCGACGACACTGAAGATTGTGATACAGTCATCAATTTTAATATTGGTGATGAAGGAAACCTTGTTGTCAATGCAACTGCAACCGGAGATATATGTAATGGACCATTCAATGCCAATGTCGAAGTTGAAGGGATAAATCCCGATTTATGTGATTTCGTTTGGAGCACAGATCCCCAACAAACCACTCAGGAAGTTACCGATTTAACTCCGGGAACTTATACCGTTACCGTTACTTATGGCGCTTGCGAAGAAACATCATCAGTTAGTATTGATTATTCCAACTTAGACATTAACATTGACTATGAATCTATAATTTGCGAAGGCGATGACGAATATGCAACTGTTGAAGTGCTTAACGGACAAGGCCCTTACACATATAATTGGTCAACATCAGAAACTGAAAGCAGCATTCCACTGGATGAATCCGGAAATTATGCACTAACCGTTACTGATGATTTCGGCTGTACACAAACTGATGATTTTGATGTAACAATTCATTCCGGAATTGTCGTAGAAAACTTTTCAGACACCGAATGTGATGGCACAAGTACAAATTATTATGTGGAATTTGATGTTTTTGATACGGATGGTAATCCAACAAGTTTCTTTGTCAATGGAAATCCATACAACAACTCCTATTCACAAACATTTCCTACGCAAACCGGATACAGCCTGACAGTAACCGATGGCAACGGATGTTCTTCGTTTGAATTCGTTGGAGTACATGATTGCAATTGTGAAACCAATGCAGGAACCATGAGCAGCTTAGAAGTTTTATCACTTTGCCAAAATGAATGTTCACCTGATAACATGCACAACGGAAATGAATTTTTGGATGCAAATGATGTTTTGCAATTCATTCTTTATGAAGGAACGAGTCCTATTACAATTCTGGCTAGAAATTCAACGTCAGAATTCTGCATTAATGATGCCGACCTAGATTATGAACAAATATACTATATCGCTGCAATTGCCGGAAATGATAATGGCCTTGGACAACCTGACCCAACGGATTTTTGCTACACACGCAGTCAGCCGACTCCGGTAATATGGCATGAAAATCCAATTGCTTACATTGCGCATAATGAATTAACAACCTGTGGACTAGAAATGGCGATTAGCGCGACTGCACCTTCACCTGGCATCAGTGGCACTTGGTCGGCAAATGCAAACTTCAGCCCGACGCAAGGTGGCAACATTCATGATCCGGAGATTAATGTCATCGTTCCAAATTTTGGAGATGTTGTGTTTACCTGGACATTAAATAATGCCGGCTGTTCTGATAGTGATCAAATTACGGTTCACTTTAATGAACCTCCTGTAACTTTTGCAGGAAATGACACCATTATCTGTGGAACAGAAGTTGAGATGAATGCAACATTAGGAACCGGTTCAATAGGACAATGGTCTGCAAATGGAGTGTCTTTCAATCCATCCAGTGATCCGAATGCAACCGCTACCTTAAATTCCGGAAATTATGGAACTTACATGTGTACATGGACAGAAACAATGGCCGGCTGCAGCGATCAGGATTATGTTGCAATTACTTTTCTACAGGAACCACAACCCAACACAGTGAATAATTTTGACACAATCTGTGGTACAGTGTATAATTTAAATGTAAACAATGTAAACGGCGACGGCATTTGGAATGCATACGAAGACGGGACACAAGTTTTCCCGAATTTCTCACCAGAAAATACGAATCCACAAGCAACGGTAACCATACCAAATTATGATGGTTTATTCCGCGATATTGAATTTATCTGGACAGAAACAAACCAATCTCAAGGCATCCAGTGTGTTGGAGAAGCAAGTGTTAATGTTACTTTTGCAAAACAGCCAAATGCATTTGTCGGCACTGAAGGCAATTATGCCGAAGTCTGTGGAAACACCTATACTTTCCATGCGGATACGACAGGCTCTGGTTGGGCTAATGGCACTTGGATTACAGATTATGGAGCAATCTCTTTTGATGATCAAACAATCCCCGATGCCACAATTGAAATTACTTCTCCTGCCGTTTTTGGAGATTCAGCTTATGCTCAAATTCCTTTCCAATGGGCAATGACAAACACTGGTTGTTCTGATATTGACACTATGTGGGTAACTTTCTATAAAGAACCTACTGCAAATGCAGGGCTTGATGATAGTGTCTGCGGACTGCAATATCAGTTAGAGTCCTTCTATAGCTTGCCTGACACGAGCAATTACAATGCATTTGGATATTGGTCAAATCCACCCGATAATCCGGGGTCAGTTAATTTCAATAACACTGAAGATAATAATACCCTAGTCAATGTTGGTGCTCCCGGGTCTTATGAATTTGTATGGAGAGAAAACAATTCAAATCGCCCTTCTTGTCAATCTAAAGACACAGTAAACATTACCTTCATTGAAAATCCTGTAATTGATGCCGGTGATGACTTCGATGTGTGCGGAAACGTTACAACACTTAGTGCCACAACCTCAGGATTCGACTTGTCATGGCAGCCGGTTAGTGGGGTCGTGTTTGAAGATTACACTGCAGCAACAACAGGGATTCAATACGCTGGATACGGCACGGTAACATTTACTGTTGGTGAAAGCAATGGAATGTGTACCGCTTTGGATGAAATTACCGTAACTTTCTGGCGTCGTCCATCCGCAGAACAAATTATCGCGGAAGATGATACCACTGTTTGTGGACGAGTTTTCGAACGCTTACGTGCTGAAAACCCGGGCGATGGTGTTGTCGGAAACTGGATATCTGATCCGGCAAATGGTGTTGATTTTTATGAGGATGATTATATTGACACCATGGAAGTACTCAATTACGACCATTATACCGTTTGGTGGACTGAAAGCACCGGTCCGGATAATGAAGGTCCCGATTTCTGTACCGATACCTCAGAACCATTTACCATTCATTTCATTGAACCTCCACAAGCAAATGCCGGAACTGACACGATTTTCTGCGGATACAGTGGAAATATGAATGCCGTTTTAAGTGTTGATAACGGAAACTCATTCGGTAGTTGGTTTGCTGTATCTACTAATATTACC
>JAQIBY010000024.1 GCA_027858835.1 Bacteroidales bacterium
GCTTGCGTGCGTGCGAAAAAGAAAAACGAAGAGGCGAAAGAAGTTGGGATTTACTTTCTTGGGATTTGGAATTTATTTAAAACCCATTTCAATATTATTTATTACTTTGTTAAATAAAAAAATTGCATTAAAAGCGCTTTGAGCTATGAAATTAAAACTCGCCATATCATCCTGTCCCAATGACACGTTTATGTTTGACCATTTTCTCAAACACACTAATTTTGAGATTGATTTATTAATAGAAGATATTGAAAGCTTAAACAAATTAGCAAGATTGGGTGAAACGGATATCACAAAATTATCTTATCATACTTACGCAAAATTGACGGAAAGCTACAATCTATTGAATGCAGGCGGTGCTTTGGGCGAAAATTGTGGTCCGATTTTGGTTTCAAAGCATAAAGCATATTCCGATGAGATTTCAGACATGAAAATTGCAATTCCCGGGGAAATGACAACCGCCAATTTACTGCTGGACATTTTCTATCCAAAAGTTAAAAACAAACAGGTTTATGTGTTTTCAGATATTGAAGATGCAGTGCTAGACGGAGAATGCGATGCCGGTTTAATTATTCATGAAAGCCGGTTTACTTATGAGAAAAAAGGGCTGAATAAAATCATTGATATTGGGGAGCTCTGGGAAAGCCGTTATCATTTACCAACTCCATTGGGTGGTATCGCAATTCATAAACGAGTCCCAAAAACAATTGCCACGCAAATTGATACTGAATTGAGAGAAAGCATCATCCATGCATTTGAGCATCCCGATGATGCCATGCCGTTTATTCGCAAACATGCACAGGAAATGGAAGACTCAGTGATGAAAAAACACATTGCATTGTACGTCAATCATTATTCCATTGGGGATGATCCGACTGTAAAACAAGCGATTAACAAACTGATTGAATTGCACAATCAATCAATTTCAATTTAATCTCATATTGAAAATTCAATCAATAAATCTATTGAAAGTAATTGTTGCATACATGCTTATAATCACTAACTTTGCATGCGATAAACAAGTAATACTTGTTAACGAAATAAATGACTTTGTGCTGAATGTAAGCTCACCTAAAAACAGCAGACCCCGAGCATTCACTGCATTTTCATCAATAAATAATTACATTAAAAGCAATTTATGCAAAACCATAATTTTCACATCCCCGTAATGGGAATCGCATATACAATTGATACCCCATTGCGTGTAGCACATCTCGGAATAGACTCTGTCATTTCATTACTCGATGATGTTTTACTCGAAAAGCTTCGTAAAGTATTTTCAGCAAATTATAATCATACGTTTGAAGCCATAAAAGCAAACGATACCGATTCAAGGGCAAAGCGCATTACATCCTATCTTAATCTGATTAACAAAGTATCCGAAGATAAATTTGAGCAATTAAAAAATGCGTCGCAAGCAGAATTCATGAAATATATCGATCTGCTTCCGAAACAATCTCCGGTATTCAAAGAATTCACACAAGGGCTAAGTTTGAATTTGAATTTTGAAAGCATCAGAACCCGAATTAAAGACAAACTTACACGGGGCAGCATTGATGTCAACATCATGACAAAAATTGACAAAGTGCATTATAACGAAGAGGGACAAATGCCTGCGGAATTTAATGATGCACATGCCGCTTTACGCGGATTTGCGAACAGCAATCTTGAATCTTCCGTCGTATTCTCAGCGGGCATGAATCCTCGACTATACAGTTATATTGAAAATTTCCGTGATTTTTTTCCTGACAAGGAAATGAATTTGAGAAAGAAAATCACCTTAAAAGTCAGTGATTTCAGATCCGCATTAATTCAAGGGAAATTTCTGGCAAAAAAAGGCATTTGGGTGTCTGAATATCGCATTGAATCAGGACTAAATTGCGGTGGACATGCCTTTGCAACCGACGGATTTTTATTGGGCCCGGTACTTGCGCAATTTAAAGAAAAACGCGATGAGTTGGTGCAGTCAGTACATGCCATTTTATCAAAAGCATTAAAATCAAAATCAATGCCGATTCCCGAAATGCCACTACCACTTAGGGTTACGGCACAAGGAGGTGTCGGCACTAATGAGGAACATAATTTTTTGATCAAGCAATACGGCGTAGATTCCGTCGGCTGGGGAACGCCCTTTTTATTGGTTCCCGAAGCAGTTTGCATTGATAATGATACCGTGAACAAATTGGCGAAGGCAAAATCCGAAGATTTATTTTTAAGCAATGTTTCACCGCTCGGAGTTCCGTTTAACAACTTGCGCAGCAACACAAAAGATATTGATAAACGTGAGCGAATCAATAATAAAACTCCGGGGAGTGCGTGTCCGAGAAAATTCGTGACCTTAAACAAAGAATTTTCCGAAAAAGGAATTTGTACTGCCTCAAGAACGTTTCAAAAACAAAAAATTGAAGCATTGGATGCAATGCAGCTTCCTGAGGATGAATACAAAATTGAATACCAACGAATTGTTGATAAATCCTGTATTTGTGTCGGACTGGGAACAACCGCACTCATTCAATACGATATTCCACACGCCACTGAAGGAGTTGGGGTTTCAGTTTGTCCGGGTCCGAATATGGCATTTTTCAATAAAACGATGAGTTTACAGGAAATGACAGACCATATTTACGGAGGAAAGGATGTGATGGATGCAGCAAATCGCCCACACATGTTCCTGAATGAACTGGATATATATATCAATTATTTGAGTACGGAAATTGAATCTCACAAAACGCATGCATCCGAAAAGGACAAAACATATTATCAGCATTTTGCCGATAATTTACAATCTGGGATTTCGTATTACCGAAGTCTTTTTCCTGAAATACATGCATCAAATCCTGAAAAACTCAAACACGCAATGAATCATTTGAACAAGAGCGAACTTGCTATTAATCAAATTATTACAAACATGCGAATCACTTCAACACCCTTGACAATTACGGAGTAATACTAAAGTTTAGGATAGCAATATTTTTCTACCTTTACGCTTCTAATAGAAATATACCATGAACGACAGTTTTCAAATTACGGCAAAATGCTTATCCGGCATGGAGTCAATCCTTGCTAATGAGCTGGAAACCTTGGGTGCAAAAGGAATACAAGCACAGACACGAGCCGTTTTTTTTCAAGGCAATACTGAATTACTATATGCTGCAAATCTGCATTTAAGAACAGCCTTAAGGTTACTAAAACCCATAGATAGTTTTTACGCCCATGATTTCGGACGATTATACAAACGCATTAAACGTATTGAGTGGGATAATTACATGCAAGTTGATCAGACCTTTGCAATTGACTCTGTTACTTTTGGGAAATATTTCAAGCACTCACTTTTCACCAGTTTAAAAGTAAAAGATGCCATTGCAGACTATTTTAGAGAAAAAACCGGCGAACGTCCTTCAGTTGACAGGGATAATCCGGATATTCTGATTAGCATTCATATTGTTGACCGACAATGTACGGTTTCGCTTGACAGCTCCGGGATACCTTTAGATAAACGCGGATATAAAACGGAGAGTTCTGAGGCCCCTCTTAGCGAAGTACTTGCTGCCGGGCTAATACTCAGCAGCGGTTGGGATGGAAAGACCGATTTTATGGATCCTATGTGCGGGTCGGGAACAATTGCTATTGAAGCTGCTATGATTGCGGGGAAGATTGCACCAGGAAAATTCCGAGAATTCGCGTTCCAACAATGGTCTGATTTTGATGAAAATCTATGGAATAAAATAAAAACCCAAGCAGA